>CAJXOS010000029.1 GCA_913057725.1 uncultured Lewinella sp. | reverse complement strand
TTTTCGCGTCGGGGGACGCTTTGAAGCGGATGGGTAAAAG
The DNA here is from genome assembly GCA_913057725.1 of uncultured Lewinella sp. Taxonomy (GTDB): domain Bacteria; phylum Bacteroidota; class Bacteroidia; order Chitinophagales; family Saprospiraceae; genus Lewinella. The sequence continues at coordinate 51,604 of CAJXOS010000029.1, read as the reverse complement.
GTTGGCTAGTTATATTAGTTGCCTGCTTCCTTAAATGCCCTTACATGCCTTATATGGTTCAAAAACGAACGTCTTCCAGATCACCTTACTAGATCCTGAAATACTTGATCGTAACGGCGAATGAGGTTTTGCCACTTATACCGAGTCACACTTGACCTTGTGAAGGAGGTATCTTCTAATGGTTGAGGGTTGAGCAATAACGAGCGGAGTTTCTCTTTTAGCTCGGCATCTGAATCGTAGAGGAAAGTAGCTTGTTGCTTAGGGAACAAGTGCTCTGGAAAGGCAAGGCGGTTCGGCAATAGCGGATACAAACCACAGTACATCGCCTCTACCACACTACCGCCAAAGAAATCCTGCCGGCTGGTGACGGGCAAGACCGTAGCTGACTTCACCAAGCTGGCATACGCACCGAAGTCTTCCGCAAATCCCCAGTGCAGGATACGATCAGCTAATTTTGACTTTACGGCCTCGAAGACCTTGGGGCGTGCCGAATAAGACTCGCCGAGCACCATGAGCTGAAAGGCTAGGCCTTCATCGTGCAGCTTTTCACAACAGGTGAAAAATGCCTCTGGGTTCTTATCGTATTCCCAGCGGTGATTCCATAACAAAACAGGTACTTCAGCCTCGTAACGCGCTTCTACCTCATCAAAGGATTGGAGATTCAAGCCCAAAGGGAGCACGTTTGATTTCGCTGCAATCTGGTCAACCGTTGGAAGACCTTTATGATCTGGAAAAGCCTTAAGAAAGCCCGGCAGGGCCTGAATAAAGCTATCCTTATGGTAATGCGAGTTAAAAAGCACAGCGTCCGCTGCTAGAGCGGACGTGTAATTGATCCAAGCATAATGCCGATCCCGCTTTTGGGCCACATCCTCGTCGGTCGGAGACCATGGATAGGTCAGTTGGTTTTCGTGAAAGTATACCGCTACTGGCACCTTTGCCGTCCGCGGTCTGGTTAGCGCCAGGAAAGTCGAGGTATCCAGCATATCCGTAGTAAGGATTAGGTCTGGGTCTTCTTCTTGCTGTAAAAACTGCCTGGCGAGTTCTACTGCTGCTCCGTGCATTCGCCATTTCCAGTGGCGCCCCGGCAATGTAAAAAGGCGAATTTCATGGGAGCTAAACATAGCCAGCTCCTCCGCCCATCGCTGATGGCTGCCACTGAAAAAGGGTGCGAATAAATGGATGATCATACCGCAAAAATAGAGATTGTGATACGATCCTCCGTCAACTATTCCTTCATAAAGGGTAATACCTGACGTCCATCTTGGTTGGATGCCACTAGATAGTATACACCAGCAGGCAAACTGCCAACGTCAATAGTGCCGTTAAGTACTTGATACCGCTGTTGCTGGCCCAACGGATTTACGATGGAGAAATCTAACTCGTTAAAAAGCTGAAAATCTCCACGCAATTGCAATTGATCACGAACAGGATTCGTCCGAATGCTAAGACCAAAGTCTACTTCAGCTCTATCCTGTACGGAGGTTTCAATATTCTTCTTTGAATAGTATATCGTCGGTACCGACTCATCATCATCTTCAAAGCTATAGACCATCACCGGCACAAACTGTCCTGGCAAAATCCAGGCATACTGGGTCTCCATAATTGGAAAGGCAGTCGTTGTAGAGCGAATAATCATTCGGAGCACATTATTATAAGTAGTGCCATCCGGCAAAATAATGGTCCCGTACCCATCGTATTCTACCACTCCATTCCGCTCATTCATGCTGGAGGTGCCAAAGAAGAAAGAAGTAAATGCAGAATAATAGGTGTAAGAATCTTGATAGGTAGCTGGAAAATGCAGTCCATCTTCTGTATCCGTGAATATCTCCTTGAAGAGAATATCATCCGGCGTACCGCTAACTCCTCCTACTAAGTCCAGTCCCGTATCGGTAACTTGATAGTAGTTGTATGCCTCAAACTCATCGAGCAACCAGACAAAATCGGCATCTGGGAAGTCAACACTGGAAACACCGTCCTCTGGTGCCAGGATGGAGAATTGTAGCTGGAAGAACGGTGGGGCCTGATCGGAAAAGTCCCAGGTCTGATTGGCACCGCCAGGGCCTGGAATAAAGCTCCCCACTTCAGCATACTGCACCTCGTAGGTTTCTCCTATTTCCGGTGTCTGGCTGGCAGTTGTTAAAACTGGCTGGGCTACGACAACAGACGCCCAGAAAATCAATAGAAAGGATAAATTGTAAGACTTCAATGACATGGTATTCTTGTTTTTAGGATAAATCCTTGGTTTTAGAAGTAATACCTGTCTGTTCCCCACCAATTCAAAAGGTCAACATGAAAAATAATTTTCTTGCTTTTGTTTACCTTTCCTGTGTTTGTAGGCACTAAGAACTAGACTATGGAAGCCACGGCAGCAATGCTACAGGCAATCAGGTAAGGCGATGAAACAGTCGTCAATCGGATCTATCAAGAAAACCGCGAGCGTTTTCTAGGGTGGGCCCGCAACCACTATCCATTAGAGGAGGAAGTGTTAGTAGACATTTATCAGGATGCAGTGATTATCCTGTATCAAAATGTCGTAGAAGAAAAGATTACAGAATTAAAGAGTAGTCTGTCTACCTACTTATTTGGAATCGCCAAAAACCTCATATTAAAGGCCTTACGCCAAAAGAAACGTACGCCTTTACAACTGGATCAAATTCCAGAGGTAGCCGTAGCGCCTCATTTTTTGCAGCAGACCAATCGCGACCACGAACAGCACAAGATGCAGGCAGCATTAGCACGCTTAGGTAAAACCTGCAAGCAAATTTTAGAGTACTTCTACTACTATGATTTTAACTTAGAAGTCATTGCAGAACGAATGGATTATAAAAACGCAAATACCGTCAAAGCCCAAAAACACCGATGCATGAAACAACTCGAAGAACAGCTTAACAAATAAGCACGCTTATGGAAGATGAGCTCAAAGATGCTATACGGGAAAATATGCGGCAGCGCTTCAAGGAACAATTACAGGACCTGGAAGCCAACTCGAAAACGGCCAAGCGCCGAACACTCATACCACGCACCTGGTTGGTTGCGGCGGGCATTGCCTTGGTCCTAGCTATTGCTGGGTGGCTCTGGTTAAGTCCATCTAATGTAGATCATATGGCCTTGGCAGATTCCTTCTTTGAGCCGTTGCCAAATGTCTTGGCTCCAGAAATAAGAGGGGAAGGCAATGAGGGTATGCTCATTACTGCTATGCAGCAATATGATAAAGGTGCCTATGCAAAAGCAGCTACTCAACTAAACAGCATTCCTGATAGTCTGCAAACACCGGAAACGCAACTTTACCTGGCCACTGCCTACCTGGCAGAACAACGTACTGCGGAAGCTCTAAATGTGCTTGACGACTTAGGCAACCCAACGGAAGTTCAGTGGTATCGATGTTTAGCTCATCTGCAATCAGGAGATCAAGAACAGGCAATGGCTATAGCTACAGAACTTGTTGCGTCTGCCGAAGGCTATTACAAAGAGCGAGCAGCAGCTCTTCTGGAAGCTATCCAGTAAAGCAGCACAAACGCTCCAATTATCACTAACCAATACCACCAACGCCAAACACTCGCACTAATATCTAAGGGTGAGGCACTGCCCTGGAGGTGAAAACCAGCCCAATAGAAAGGATGGGCCACTTGTGGCAAACGGGCTTGCGCTAGAAAGTCCTGCTGAGCAGCCTGTAAGGCGATGTCCAAAGACTCGCCAGATTTAATTTGCTGATGGAAGGTTAGCATTAGATCCTTGGAGAATTCATCGGCAGTGGCCCAATAATTACTCAACACTGTTTCTGCACCAGCTTGACGTAAGGCATAAGCTAAACTCATGACCCCATCCCCTGGTCGCCAAGGCCCTTCACCGGTGTAGCAGGCACTAAGGACTAGTAAATCGGCATCCACACCCAAGGACAATAAATCTAATGCGGTGAGGTATTCCAGATTACCCGCCTTTCCCGGAAACAGTAGAAAAGACTCATCCGGATAAGCACGATCAGCAACAGCATGCATGGCCAAATGCAATACATTATAACCCTTCACTTGATCAACGAAAGCGGCACGGTCTAGCTGCTGACTAGCAAATAGATCAGCCGCAGCACCGTATAGCTGCTGGATAGCCCTAGCTTCTTCTTGTGCTCCTGGCAAGGCCCAAAAGTCATTGCGAAGCAATGGGGATAGCTTATTCTCTGTTACCGTGTCCACTCGTTCTGGATAAACTGGGGCAAAGCAAGCCACCGAAAAGTCCTGCCGATCAAACGCTCTCCCATGAAGAACATCGGCCGCATGTGTAAGCGCAACGATACTATAGTCTTTCACTAAGAATGGCCAAGTTCGAAAATCATCTCCTTGTGGAGGAGCACTAGAAGTCGCTGGCCAGGGTACGGCGCTGAAGATTCCATCGGCACTGATCAACAGTCGTTTGGTCGGCGTATTGATTTTCGACAACAGTGGTGCCAACACCTGCTCATACACTTGAAAACTGGTTTCTGCCAGTCGTTCAGTCGAACTAGACATCGCACGAACTTCGGCCTTAAAGTCTTTCAACAGTTTTGTGAACGCCGGATCAACGGCGGCCCTATGGAGTACCACCTGATCTTTAGTGATACCCATCGCAAACCAATTATCTTTCCCAGCAAAGTACAGCAATAAACAAGATTTTCGCCCCGGCAAGGCTCGCTGTAATTCCGCAATACTCAAATCAGGTACCCGATCGCCTAACAACTGTAGCCTGAAGCTATCGAGCTGTCTACCCAGCAAAACCAGACTATCATTCAGTGTGTAAATAGCCTCACTATTAGGTACTTCTTCCTCTATACGATAACGCTCACTCAGCAGACTTAAGTAGCGCTTACGAATGCTAGCCCTGACAGGGTCAGCAAAGAACCCCGAGGTTTGCCACTGTCTTCCTAATTTTAGACTTCGTCCTCTTCCAGCCTCTTGAAACTTCAGGATCTCGTCCAGGATTTCTGGTTGTGGATTTAAGCGATAGCGCTCATAGAGTACATTTAGCAGACACTCCGTGGGGCGTCGATAATGCTTCCCGAAAGAGCGTCTTTGGAAGGTTTCTGCTTCAAACCGCAACAAACTCTCCCAGCAGTTCCGTGCCCAATGCTCACTGGAGTCTAGCATCATCAGCTGGCCTTCTGCTTGGTACAGGCTGAAATAGAGATCGCTTTTCAGCGCTTGTAAAGTTGCAAAGGAGGCGGAGCCCGAAAAATCATAAGTACTCATCGCTACATCAGCCTCTTGTAAGGCTGCCCTATAATTCCCTTCCGCCCGACATACCCGGGATTTCATCACATGTAGCATGGCACGCGCTTGCGGTTGATGCACCCCCTGAAGGATATTCTCTAGTTCTTCTACCGAAGCTCTTGCTTTCGTGAGGTACCCCCCGTCAAGATAAGCAGCAGATAACGCTCTTGTATCACGAGCTTGACGAATAGGCACCTTGGCCGAAAACTGTTCTTCATATTCCTGTAAACGCTCTCCATATTTTATTGCCTCCTCGAATTGCTCGTCCCGTTGGTAGGCATCTACAATTAGAGACAAGGCCCGTGAGGTGGTATTCCGATCAGCAGGATCGACCTTGGCGTAAAAGTCCAAGAATGCAGCAATCCGCTCATCCCGAAGCTCAAGATAGTCGTACATCCTACCCTGGTTTTCGAGCATCTCCATTTCCAATTCTGGAAAGCGATCCACAAAACGCGCCAATACATCTTGGGAATACTCCATATACACCCGAACCTGGCGCATATCGTCCATTTCTCGCTTAAGGCGCGCCATATTCAGGTAAAGCCAAGACAGCGTTTTAGCATATAACAGCTGATCACCCTTAGGCAAGGCATCGACATCCTCTCTCTGCATTCGCTGCAAAGACTGCATTGCTTTTAGGTATGCTCTTTGCGCAGCGGAGAAATCTTTCTGTCGAGCATGGATAATGCCAATGTTTCTGTACTCATCAGCAATGTCTAATGGACGATCCAGGTCTAGATAAATTTCTAAGCCTCGATTATAGTAATGCAAAGCAGAGTCAGCTTGACCTAGTACCCGATTATATAGAAAGCCCACATTATGTAGCGCGAAAGCGGTGGGTTCAGCATCTCCGTAGCCACGCTCAAAGTACTGAGCAGTGGTGATCTGCATCTGCAGGGCGGTATCTAAATTACCTTCGTAGAAATGCCAATTGGTGTACAGATTATAAAAGGTACCAATTAGCGTATCTACTGAACTTCCCTCCAGTAGCTTCAAACCCTGCTCTAGCTGTATTCGTGCCGCCTTCTTCTGCCCGCTCTCATATAGGGTTGTATACGTTTCAATGATTGCTTTTGCCTCATTGGCCAGCGCTTCATTTTGCGCTACGCCCATTTGGAGGGAGAAAACGAACGATAATGACAATAGTAGAATTCGCATAAGCGCTAAGGGATGGACATCTGTACGAGCTTAAAAATACAAATTCTACGCGCTCCTACCTTCGCACCACCCGCATAGAACTTACCCGATCATTCCAAAAGTCACAAGAGCTAGCCGTATTCCAACTGCCTTCAATAACCACCGATCGCCCGCCGAAGAAAGCATGCTCATAGAGAATTACCGCATAACCGCGTGGTACGTAGATGGAACTGATCCGATCATTCCAGAAATCGTTGGAGTATTCTGCCGTCCACTCTCCACTTATTGTTAGTGCGGCACCACGAAAACTGTGATGTTCGAAAATGGTGATCTCTGGAGCCGGTATATAACCACAGTCGCCGACTCCACAAGCAGGGCCACAAGTGTGGGTAGGTCTAGGGCGGGGTCGATCATAGCCACGCCCGCGGATAGGTACCAAGCGAATAGAAGAAACCCGATTAAACCAATAACGATCTTGACGGCTCGACCACTCCCCTCTCACGACAATGTAATCGCCTCGAAAACCAGCGTGCTCATATAATAGGGCCTCGAATCCGCGTGGCACAACCACTGAGTTGATCGCGTCATTCCAGTAATCATAACGATTACGGACCGACCAATCGCCGCGAATCACAATTTGCTCGCCACGAAAGTCTGCTGTATGATAAGCAATCATGCGAGCTGGTGGAGGAGTCTCTGCTGACAGCGATGGTAACAGCCCCAGTACAAGGATAGCTAATAAGCCTAATTCATGCATCTTCATCTTTTTCCAGTTTGGTGATACACCTTAAAGATGATAAGCCTACATCCACACCCCTGAGCCTTATACTCACTTTAACCGCAGTTTAAAACCCCTCAAGAAAACCTTAAAAAGCGGTTCAGTATGTTAAGAAGTACTTAAGAATCAGCTTTTTTGGAAAAAAATTAGTTTTTCAGAAAAAAGTTTTTTAATCAACTTAAAACCCTAATAATAAACATATTAAACAACAATAAACAACCTTAGAATATCGAACTAATTTGCCATTTTGGTTTCCCTTCCCTTGCTATCGCTCCTACATTTGTATCGTATTCAACGGAATACTAAAAAACAAAACAGCAAATCTGAACTACCCTATTAATAAAGATTTGCTACTCATTGACACGACGAGAACCACAAGAACTAATCTGTCCTTAAGACTCACTTAGTTTGGTGGGCGGTAGTGCTCCCGCATTACCGTCCTTCTTTGAGCCTTGGCAGACACCGAAAACCTGAAACACCATTTGAAATAGCTGTCGGTCCGATCCCGACAGTGTCTATACACCTAAAACCAACCGTCCCATTTGGGGCGGTACTTCAGGCAAACTATCTCGAAAGAGATCAATGAGAAAACACACCGTTCAATTAGGGCAATCCCCGGCTATAATGAGAGGGCCGGGGATGCACTACGACCGCAAAAGTGCGGTTTGATTTGAAGGACTGTTAAAGGTACATATCCAATCAACTGTCGAAATGCTTGACATTTCGGACCGGTCGAAAACTCAAAACTTAACCCTATGATTAAAACATGAGTTTGTCGATCAGTCTGGGCTGTTAGAGCCCTCACTCGCAAGGGTGTTTTATTATCTTCAGAAGGGCAATTGGAGATAAGTAGATAGTTGCTATTATTCCGGGCTGGGCGGTGATTAAGTTCATCGTCCAGTTTCCTTTTTAGGGTATATCTCATCTATCCATTCCTATCAAAAAAGAGGCGCACCGTCTCTTACAACGATGCGCCAGCTCTGGTACATTTCGGTTCAAAATCACTTATCAATCATCTTCCGTTAAATGCTCCAAAGGCATTTGTTTATTCTGTCGCATTAATCGGAAATCGAAAGCAATTTTTCGCCTTAAACTCGCTTTAAATACGTACGCTTCGTACGCGTATCACCTGTTTTTTGGGGTTAAACTCGGGAATCGGTGTTGAAAAGTAAATGGGTATTCTAGGGTGGATAAGCAGTGGATAGAGTACTGTCACTCCATCCACTACAGGGACTTTCTTATCCGCGGCAGATTCGGCGCAAAATTCGTAGTTGCTCCATTGACTCCACCTCACGCACTTGGCCATTGCGCAGTGTTACCTCGATTGGGAACACAATTTGTGGGCGCTCAGTAGCATCAGGGTTAGCTTCAACCCACTCCATGATAGCTGTCAATGCCTCTTCGCGGCTATTCACACTCACGGTAGTTTCGTCTGGGAAAGCGATATCAATTGGATAGTTGATTCGGAAGCAGCGGCGACCATGTCCGTCACCTACGGTACCTTCACACACTTCACGTAGATCGGCACGATCCTCATCACTTGCAATGGTCAATACTGTACCATCTTGTAGTTCCACATCAAATGGGTAAGCCAATGTTGGGCGACCTTCGGCATCCGGATTGGCTTCGCGCCAGGTACGGATAGCTTCACGAAGCTCAGCACGATCGTTTACGGTAACCGCTGTTCCATCAGGGAAGGCAAGCGTGATTGGGAAGACGATATTGAAACAGCGATTCAATCCGCCATTTTGACCATGATTGCCCCAGTCACCTGGGCGCCAAGGACGGTTCGGCTCAAAGCCACAGTCATCTAGTACAATTCTCAGGTCTTCCTGCGATTCGATCGTTAGGATAGCGCCGTCTTCCAGCTGTACATCGTACGGGAACGCCAACTGTGGACGGTATCCACGTAACGGACGCCAAGGATTTGGATTTTGTGGTGGGTTAGCTTCTAGGTAAGAAACAACAGCATCACGGATTTCTTCGCGACTGAATACCATTACTTCTGATTCATCCGGCAGGATAATAGTTACAGGGTACACTAACGTGAAACAGCCTCCGCAGCCCATTTCGCCAGACTCCTCCATCATAACAAGGGCTTGGGTGGTCATTTCTTCGGCAGTCATTTCTTCTTCAACGACACCTGTTGCATCTTTCTCACAAGAAGTAATCAGGGCCATCATAGGGAGGATCATCAGCAGTGCGAAGAACCAGTTTTTCTGAATTTGCATTGTCTTTTCTTTTTGGTTGTTAGAGTTGTTTATGCTTTTCACTGGTATAAGACAGCTGCTCATCAGAGTGTACTCATGCCAAATCACTTTTTTCAGAATCAGGATCAAAAAAACACCTCACGCCCAACATAAATACCTAAAAATCAATACTTAAGGATATTTATATTTTTTTCAAAAAAAGTCCGCGAAGTAGACCTACCTGACCTCTCTTACCACAACAACCTCAAAAATGGTCGTTCTCATACCTGAGAATAGGGCATGAATGAACTAATAGTATTTATAGTAAATTAGTGTTTCCCCTACTGGGTGAATTGATTCATTACTAAAGCATCTAAAACATGGGTAGTCCTTCAAATGAAGACTTACTTGAAAAAGCCGAGTACTTATTCTCGCTTAATCGCTTGGCAGAAACACTAGAGTTACTGAAGAAACTCCCGGAAAACCAGGCCGACAATAGCATAGTCCTACTCCAGTCACGATTTAATGGTGTACAGCAAAAAAGGAATCGGGGTATTGTCGATAACGCAACTTTGGAACGCGAGATGAATCAAATACGGCTTGCCATTCTGGAATTCATCCAATCCCAGCGTAGATTCGACGGTGAATCAACTACCGTTCGCGACAAATTTCAGCTCATAGAGGAACTCGTAAGTCTAATCGATACCACTTTTAATACATGGCAAGCTCAGACGAAACTTAAGGAGAGATTATTAGAGGCACTAGGATCCCGATTCGAGTTGGGTGAATACCAAATGCCGTACGATCTATTCTCGGACTACTATGACCAGATGAACGACCGTGAAGTCAGGCTCCATAAAACAATAAGAGGGTACACTCAAAATGTCATCTATCCCGCCAATATAAAGGTGATTCAACTCATCAAAGACAACCCTCAACTTAAGGATGCTCATAAAGACGTTCGTTATCTAGAGCAGCACCTAGCATTATGGAGAAGCAAGTATGATAGCTTATTTCTTACTGACGAATCCGTTTGCCTCATCTTTGTGGGTTTAGAAGAAGGCATGAAGTTCCCTCCTAATCTCCTGGGAGAATTAAAGGAAATGCTCGAAAAACATCGAGATCAATAAGTAAGTCGATTCTAAATCTACCTACTGCCCGAAGCTATACATCAACTGGCACTGGAACAAGAAGTGATTTTGGGGCGTAAGTACATCATTCGTGACGAAGGTGCGAGAATTGATCACCTCTGCTCGATTAGCCGGCGCCCAGTTTTGCTCCAAAGATTCCTGACGCAAAGTGATACCGATGCCGATACCAGCTGGAAAATGCATCTGGATACCTGCTTGATAATAATAACCGAACGAAGTTTCTTGGATATCACTCGTGGTTTGTTCCCGAGGAAACTCTGGATAGTTGGCAGAGATAAAAGAGACACTCCGCTCAGAAGCAATTGGCAATGCAATGGTTGCACCAGCTCCCACGAAGAAGAGAAACTCCCGGGTCTTACCAAAATGATAATTGAGGCCTGGATACAGATAAATATTCCGCATATCAATCACCTCATCTAGTTCTAGCGGAATAACATAGTATTCATCACGGTTTCCAGTAGGCACCAATACATCGTTGACGCGGCTTTCCTCACGACTGAAGTAGCGTACTTGCAGCTCCCCGAATAACGGGGCAAATTTGCGCACCAACTGGCGCTGGTAGATCAAAGAAAACTGCGGCGGCTGGATAACATATTCTGCATTAATATCCAATAAGCTCCCCTGGAAAGCAATCGTATAGTTTTGGCGGCTTCGTGCAAGATCTGCACCAATAGCGATAGTTTGGATACGTTTCGGCTTGTAGGCCTTAGTTTCAGCCTCTTCTGTTTCCGCCTGCTGGCGCTTGGCAGCAAACTCTTCAATTTGGCTACGCTCCGCAGGAGGTGTATCCTGGGCACGAAGAAGTAGTACAGTCGAACATAGAGCACAGAGTAGAAGGAAACGCATCACAATTTTCATATTTAGTCGTGGTGAAAAACTACTGAGCGAAAAAACGCGCGCAATTTAGCTTTTTTGCACAAAGCAGTGCAGCATAACATAGTGCTCCGTCAGACAAATGATGTGAATAACCCCAAATTTGACTGGGTTAAAGGCAGTCGAGCATCCATATCTGACCAAATTTCCGACAAAGCCGTAGTTTTAGGCACAGACTTAGCCGTGAAAATAAACCACTTGCGGCTACAATAGTCCAAGCAAGCAATGCAAGAAGACCAGGTATTATGGGATCAGTTGCGAGCGGGCGATAAAGAAGCCCTCGCTAGTATTTACCAAACTCAGGTAGATGCCCTGTTTCGCTATGGATGCCAGTTTACGCCCGATCAGGGTCTTGTACAAGATTGTATCCAGGACTTGTTCATTGAGCTCTGGAAAAACCATGCCTCCATTGGCACTACTACTGCTATTCGGCAATACCTGCTGGTAGCACTGCGACGAAAAATTGTTCGTCAATTGCAGCAACAAAGTGGCCGACAGGAGAGAGCAGAGCGTGTGCAGATGAGTGCCCCCACGCACGAGGCGGGTGCAGATCAACAGATTATTGAAGCTGAGCAGGTAACCACTCAACAAGAACGAATTGCCGGAGCTCTGAGCTTGCTTAGTGACCGCCAAAGGGAGGTGCTGTACCTGAAGTATTTTGAAGAGTTGGACTATAAGCAGATTGCGGAGATGCTTGGCATAAACTACCAGTCGGTGCGAAATACAGCATCAGCTGGTTTAAAGGCTTTGCGCAAGCTATTAGGCTTTCTTTTCATCTTTTTTTCACAACTATGAGTACAAAAGAAGAATCAGATGCCTTATTTGTGTAAACAAGCTACCCAATAGCGATTATGAAGCAGGACTACCTGACATACAGTGCCGAAGAACTAGCCCAGGAAACGGAGTTTATCCGCTGGGTTCAGTCTGCGGAAAAGTCGCTGGCAACGCGCTGGGAAGTCTGGATACAAGATCATCCAGAACAAGCTCAGAAGGTAGCGGATGCCCGTGCCTTGGTTGAGGCCGTTAATTGGCCAATACCAGAGCTATCCGCCAGCGCAAAAGCGGACATGTGGGAAGCTATTGATCAGGCGACAACTGAGGCGAAGGTCGTTCCAATGCAGCGCCGACGGTTGTGGGTCTGGTCCGCGGCAGCAGCAGTTGTACTACTTCTAGCTGCGGGTTGGTGGCTGACCCAAGAAGCTGAGCCAACCTCTCTTTACGCCGCTCGTACTGAAAACGGACAATTTTCGCTCCCGGATGGCTCATCTGTTAGCCTTAATGCGGTAACAGAGGTGCAGTATGATGCTAATAATTGGTCGGAAGAGAGGCGAATTTCCATGCAAGGGGAGGCTTTCTTCGAAGTGGAAAAAGGAGTGCCGTTTATAGTAGAAACACCCTACGGAACAGTAGAAGTATTAGGAACGAGTTTTAATGTAGAGGCTCGCTTGGGCACCTTCAGAGTTAACTGCTATACTGGTAAAGTACGTGTCACCTTACCTGGTGGTGAACAGACGACGATCACTCCCCAGCAAGGAGTAGAGGCAATTAATGGCCAATTGGTACAACGCACAGTAGCAAACCGCAATGATATTGCCTGGCAAGACCGCATTCATCATTTTAATGAGCGTCCACTGAAAGAGGTAATTGCTGAGTTGAAACGACAATATCCTGTTGAGGTGGATCTTCCTGAAGATTTAGCTGACCGAACCTACACTGGTTCTTTCAAGAATAACAACCTGGAGGAGGCCTTACAGAGCATTTGCTGGCCTATGCGGCTCCAATACTCTATTGACCAAAATCAAGTGCTGATTCGAGAAAATCAATGATCCACAACCACTGCCACAAATGCACCGTGGTGCTGCTCTTTCTCTCGCTGATAACCTTTTGTAGGCTCTCAGCCCAGCAGTTAGTGGACGAACGTTTTCAGCAAACGCCCCTTAGTGAAGTATTTGAAATCTTCACGGATAAATACGGTCTCCTACTTTCCTATGATCCCAATATCCTTGCGGAACAGACCGTCAACCTGCAAGTTAAGGACGACAATGTGCTGCAGGCCTTGTATCAGGTACTAGATGCTAGCTCATTGGACTACCTTACGCTGGATCAAAGGCGAATCCTGATCCGGCCAGCGCCTTTGGTACCGAAACCAGTTTCTTACTGGATCATCAGTGGCAGAATTACCGATTCTGAAACGGGCGCCCCCCTACCCTACGCCACTGTTTACTGTGCCCGCTACGGTTGGGGAGCAAGCACGAACGACGATGGTACATTTCAACTCAGAATACCTGACACCATACAGCATAGCATACAAATTGAAGGTCGTTACTTGGGCTATGAGTCGGAAGCGCAATATTTGAAACCAGGTCCTGGCCGTTCTATCAATTTCGACCTGCAATCCAGCTTGCAGGAAATCAATATGGTTATCGTCACGGATGAGCTACCTCCACTGGGGATCGCTAACGATGAGCAAGCAGTCATAATCCGCCCAGATGAGCAACTCCCTGCACTCGGTTCTTCCCCCGATGTGATTCGCAATTTGCAAATGTTACCAGGCATATCTGCTAGTAATGATCAGTCTTCTGCGCTGCAAGTCCGAGGTGGGCAGGCCTCAGACAATCTGATGCTTTGGGATGGTATGATATTATATAATGTAGACCATCTCTTCGGCACATTTGGTGCACTTAATGCCAATTTGGTGGAATCGGTAAAGCTGTACAAGAATACCTTCCCGATCGAATATGCCGGACGGTCAGCCTCAGTTCTCAAGATCCAGTCTTATGACATGGACGATGAACATACTACTCACCTCAATTTGGGTAATTTATCAGCGGACGGAGCTACCCGACTGAAGCTTGGCACAGATTGGGAGATACAATTAGGTGGAAGGGCGAGCCTTAACCGGCTAGCCAATTCAACACTCTTCGACCAACTGTCTCAACGCGTTGAAGCAGATGGTGCCAATCTGGGGCAATTCCTGGAAGAATCCAATCAGGTGCAAATCCAACCAGCCTTTAGCTTCTACGACTTCAACGCGAAGTTAGCCTGGCAGGCTAGTGAACGCACTTACTTTGACCTCAACACTTTTCGCAGTTCTGATCAGTACGACTATGATTATGCCTTGCTCTTCAACACCCGACTGCAAAACAGGGTGGGCGAAAACAGCATACGGTTTACAGAAGAAACCGATTGGTGGAATGAAACCTACAGTGCTCGTTGGCTCCAGGAATGGAACCCGGATTGGATCAGTGAGCTCAGCTTAGGCTACTCCAGTTATCAAATTGACGAAAGCAGCGAAACCATTCTCCGTCGTGAACGACCTGATGGTAACTTCAGTAATTCTATACGGTCCAATACACGAAGCAACCTTGTCGAGGGTTTTCACTTAAACTGGACACATATTTACCAGCTCTCGCCATCAAGTGAACTGACATTTGGAACGCGATTTACAGATGAACAAGTACAGCTGCAGATCAGCAACGACAGTGTGCGCCTTCTACAAAATGATACCGAAGCCAACCAGATTGGATTCTATGCTGCCCAAAACTGGCAGTGGGAGCAATGGCGACTTCAATTTGGGTTGCACGCTACCCATTATACCGCAACAAGAAACACCTACGCCTCTCCACGCTTACTACTTGGCTACCGGGCAGATGACAACTGGTACCTCAAGGGCTCGCTAAACCTCTATCATCAGTACCTACGCCGATACTACAGCGAAAATCGTTTTGGTAGAACTTTTGAAGTTTGGACGCTAGCGAACGATAACTTCTGGCCCGTAGCCCAGACCCAACAAGCGATGCTGGGCTTCACCTACCGGAAAGATCGGTTCAGTATAGATCTGGAAGGATTTTACAAATACACAGACGGAGTATTAGAATACACTACCCTGGTCAACAACTTCATTGATACGGAGACCGGTGGGGTTGCCAGTGGCGAATCTACCTTCCGCATTTCGCAAGGTACGGGTCAAGTCGTGGGCATAGACCTTCTTCTTCGCCAGGAATGGGAAAGTTTTCAAACGTATCTAGCGTATACGCTGAGTCGATCGACGCGCCAGTTTTCAGATCTCTTCCAGGGTTTATCCTATGCGTCTCAAGACGACAGACCACATCAGATTCAATGGGTAAACACCCTACAGGCAGGTAATTGGTCATTTTCTGGTGTCTACATTATGGCCTCCGGGCGCCCCTACCTGGATCTATCTAGCAACAACTTGGCATCTGACCGCAGGGAGCGCTTACCGGAAGATCTTCGGCGCATTCCTAATTACCACCGAATAGATTTATCAGCTCGCTATGAAATTCCTTTGGAGAAGGCGAAGGTACACGCTAGTCTATCCATTCTTAACCTGTTCGACCACGACAATACACTGTACGAACAGCAGATCTATTCTATCCCCAACCAGAATAATCGCACCCTTCTATTAGGGAATGAACTCCAGCTTCTCAATCGTACCTGGAGCATTTCACTGGGAGTAGAATTCTGATCCACATTCCCTTTCATCAAGGCTAAGCAATCACAAAAAAGTGCATTTCAGAACAGAAAACTGTCCGTTCAGAACAGCCAGCTGGTAAAATTCGGCATTTAGTAGGTTACGCTCATACCTTACAACCATAATCACGGAGTAAGCCGAAAATCCAAACTTCAAAAGAGTAGGCACAAATGAAACTTAACCATGAAAGCAATCAAAATTCTATTGACAGTGAGCGCCCTATTTGCGTGTAGCGCCTATTTCTCTAGCTGTGAAAACGATCCTTGTGAAGACACCGTGTGTCTGAATGACGGAACTTGCGACGACGGAACCTGTACCTGTGTTGATGGCTACGAGGGGTCTGATTGTGGCACTCTTTCTGCTGAAAAATTTGTTGGACAGTATGCTGTGTCTGGCACTTGTGAAGGAAACGCTTATAACTACTCTGTAACCATCACAAAATCTGCGACAGAAGCGAACAAGATCATTATCGACAACTTTGGTGATCTTAACTGTGCTCCAGGTTATGCGGTAGAGGCCATTGTAGACGGAAACTCCTTTACCCTTACTGGTGGTCCCTACTGTGAAGAAGGCTTTAGCGACTTTACTGGCTATTCCTTCGTAGGTACTGGTACCATTGATGGAAATGTCATCACCATTTCCTACAACTCAGACTACACTTACCAAGGCACAGCTTTCCCGGAAAGCTGTATGGTCACTATGACAAAGTAAGCGTCGAAAACAACTCCATTCCGAAGAAAGGCCGATACCTGCAGGTATCGGCCTTTCTTATTTTGGGTTTTTAAAAAATCGAACCAAACAACTAATAATTCACTGATAACAAGATCATTAACAAGAAAAACACCTCTTAGAATATCTAAGAAAAAAATCACCCAGGTTTTCCTCCAATAGGCCTCAGGATTATCTTTATCCGCGTATTAATATATGATGAGCAACTGTCGAGAACGAGCAGATTGCTCGCTATTTAGTACTTTTAGTACATGGATAGTTGAAGACACCATAAGCGTACTATCCCTAAAACCAAAAACCGCAGCAACTATGAAGTCCCGTTCACTACACCTGTACCTATTAGCAGGTCTTCTATTCTTTACGACATCTTCCTACTCCCAACTTTTCGAGGCGCTTGACATGACTCCTGCCGGGGGAGACTCTACCCTCTTTAGCATTGAGCTCCCGCAACTAACCAGTAAGACTAAATTTGCCGCCACCCCTGCTTACTACAAGCACATCTTTATCTACGGTGATGGCAACTTCAAATTCGAAGAGAGTGGCAATAAAGCCAATTTTCAGCATCTATATGCACCTACTCCTACTACCCTGCTTCCCAACTACAATGCTCGTGCGCTAAGTACTGGCGTTTACAGTGGTGGAAGCGAGGAACCTCCATCACAGCGGACGGGGCCAATCATTCCTCCAGGAACAGGCACTAACACTCCCACGGAGGTAGTAGACGCTAACCGTTATTTGAAAATCATGCGCAATGTGCAGGTAAAGCCTGGCGATCCGTTTGTGAGCGTTCTTAGCGTACACAATCCTGATACTACTTCGTTTAGCGGGCAGCTCTTCTTTCTGTATGATGGCCAATTGACCACGATCTCGACAACAGTGGCTTCTAAATCTCCATCTTTCAGTAAATTTCACATTGGGGAGAACCTAATGTATCGTCCAGACATTGCTGATCAAAACACTTACCATTACTCTAAACTTGGCGCCTTAGGTAATCATTATAAAGGAATGCTCCTCAGGGAGATTTTCAATCTTCCTCCAGGTGAAGAGGTACACTTCTTCGTAAATATGGAAGCCGATACCTCCATGTTGAGTATGTTCGAGTCTACTGCAAAAGCAGAAATGGACTTTGCCATTGCACTGGGCACCTACTCTGATGACAATGGCTATCCAGACCTTACTCCGGATAGTCTACGCCAGGAATTGTCAAATATCAGCTTGAGCACTTTCATCAATGGCATCGGCATTCAAGGTGTACTTCCAGATAGTACTACCTTCTTTAATCCAGCTACAGACACTAGCTTCCTCAATGTGAACGTGCCTTCGCCAGAAATTGGCGCACCGATTATTCTGGACTACTATAAGTCGACTGCTAGTCTGGTAAAATCACATGACCCCAACTTTATGGTGATGGAGGCATGTGCTTGCCAGAAGTCACAGGATCGCTATCAGATATTCACCACGGTCCAATGTGAGAATACAGGCTTTGGTGAAACGACCAACATCTATATGGACATTAAGCTTCCTACAGGTGTCACCTCTGACGATGTAGTAGTAACTCCGGCGATGTATCACCCTGCTAATGGCCCAACTGATGATATTAGTTTGGTAAAATTAGCTCCAGATAGCATCCGTTGGCAGTTGTTAAACTTCGGCATTGAAGGTACTCCCATTCATGGCGTGGGCGATCCTCGCACCTTTGCTAATGTCAAGTTCAACATGTACAGTAGCGTCAAGCCAGAATTGCTTGATTCTATCTATGCCTGCATTCGATTTGACGACTTAAGCAATGATCCTGTTTGTACGGTTCCCGTTGCAGTTAGTCTCATTGGACCAGGCGGTGATGAAGGATCGGTATTAGCGTGTGTACCAGGCAGCTGCTCAGATGACCCCGGTAATGACACAGGCTTCGACTTAACTTGGTGGTTCTGGCTTCTGATCCTGTTGTTCATAATCATACTGCTACTGATCGTTCAGGCTCGAAATAGCCAATCATAGGTTGAGACCAGGCAACCATTTTTTTCGCTCGGTCAATCTTCTATTATGCGTTTAACACTTTTGTTAGCGGGTCTGCTGTTTTGGTCTACCCAAATACTGGCTCGTCCTTTCGATACTGAAATCCCTAATGACTCGATCATTGCGTTATATGATCGGGATCTACATCAAGGCGAACAAGCCTTTGAACAAAAACTTGGCGCACTTCAGGCGGATGATGATCTGATCGCCTATTTGCAATGCATTAAAGACGTTGCCATTTATCATAGACGGCAAGGCGACTACGACAAAAACGTCGAACTGCTCCAACTAGGCACATTAGGAACAGTATGGAGAGACCCAGTTGACAGTACTGAATGGTCCCGCACCGGATGGTTCTATGTGCAATTGGGCTATACCCAAGATGAGAAGCTTGGCAATTTCGCTAAAGCCGCCGCTGCTTATCAATCAGCAGCAGATATGTTTAATCGCATTCAGGAACGATCGATCATCGTCACGAGATTTGTTCTCTGGCCATTGGCTAACATCTACACTCGATTAGGAGAAAATTCGGCTGCCGAGCCACTACTGAAGCAGGTGGTAGTAGAGTTATTGGAGAATGAAGACTTCGGCCGTGTCGGAAAAGCCTACAACGACCTAGGGTTACTGTACACCCATTGGGGCAAGAAGACTGAAGCCCTGGAAGTCTTTGAGAACGCACTAGCCTTGCCTGATATAAGCAACATCACACAATCATTGCTAATTCTCAACTTGAGTGATGTATTGATTACGGAAGGAAAACTTGACGAGGCAGAAGAACAATTAATGAAGGGCGAAGCGCTGATGTTAGCGGAGCAGGATTCTGATGAGCCTAATCCACGTAGTGCTCGCTCTCTGGCAGGTATCTCTTTGAAACTGGCACATCTAAAATTGAAGCGCAACCAGTATGATGAGGCCCTCTCCTATTTTGATCAGGAGCTAGAGTGGCTTCAAGCCTATTATGGACTGACACAGCGCCGTGAGTTTGGTAAGAACTATATTGCTCGCGCAGAAGTACACCTAGAACAAGAGGTCTACGAAAAAGCGATCGCTTCTTACCAGTCTGCCTTAAAAACGGTTCTTTTGGACTATAAGCCTGAGGATCTGGAAAGCCTACCAACATCTGAATCTTTCTATGCTGAGAACACTATTTTAGAAGCCTTAGACGGACTAGCTCAAACTTATGCCGCCTGGTTTGAGGAGCAGCAAAACGACAAGTCATTAGAGCTTGCCCTTAGATGCTATCAGATGTGTTATCAGGTAGAGGAAATCTTGCGCAAGCATTACTTATACGAAACTTCAAAGCTGTCCAATCTCGAAGAAGGTCGCTCTCGCAGTGAGCAGGCTATACGGGTAGCGCAACTGCTCTTTAAGCAAACAGGAAAAGAACACTACTTGGAAGAAGCCTTCGTCTTTGCAGAACGGAACCGTAGTAGCTTATTGAGAGAAGCATTTCGTACCACACAAGCTACCGAAATCGCCGGTATAAGCGCTACTGAACGCGAAGAAGAACAAGCCCTAAAACGAGGAGTTAGCGAAGCAGAGGAGCTTGTATTTCTTCTCCGAAGTCAGGGAGCGGCCGATAGCCTCCGTCAGGAGGCTGAGCAAGCGCTCTTAATGGCAAGAGATAGCCTAAAAGATTGGATTTCCGCACTGGAGCAAAAGCACCCAAAGTATTATCAACTGAAGTATGCGGATGAAGTACCACAGATAACCGCCTTGCAAAACATGTTGGAGCCGAGAGAGCAACTCTTGGAATTCTTCGTTGGTTCTGATCGACTATATGTTTTCAAAGTTGATCAATTTGGCTTAAGGCTTCACGAATTGCCACTACCTGCTCAGCTCAAAGAACGAGTAGTGCAGTGGCGGCAAAGCATCGAAAACTACCAAAGTCCAGGTCAAGATCGCGTCGCTTTACTAGAAGCCTATCGCAAAGAGGCGCACCAATTGTATTTAGACCTATTGGCACCGGTGATTAGTCCAATGGAAGATATTGATCGCTTGATTATTATCTCCAGCGGCATTCTTGATTTAGTGCCCTTCGAAGCACTTTTGAGTCAGGCACCCTCAGCCACAGCCGCCCTAAAAGATTATTCGTTCTTATTGAAGAAGTATACCATTAGTTACAGCTACTCTGCGAGTCTACAATGGTTTTTGCACCAACTTCCATTATCAGGTCAACGCAAAGCAGGCTTTGCTCCTAATTTCGACGGCGGCTCCGGATGGCCGTCCTTGAGCTGCAGTGCTGCGATGTTCGACAAAGTAATGACCTCCTCCAAGGATGATATTTATGCCAATGAAGATGCAAGTATTTCCAAATTTCGGGCAATAGCTAATCGATATCGCCTGCTACACCTAGCCACCCACGCCCAAGCTAACCCCGATCAAGGCGATTTTTCTTTCATCGTCTTTGGGGATGGCAACGGCGGTTATGACTCCTTATACGCCAAAGATCTCTACCTCTACGACTTAGAAGCAGAATTGGTCATCCTCAGCGCTTGCGAAACAGCCTTAGGTACACTCTATAATAGCGAAGGAGTTATAAGTCTGGCTCGGGCATTTCACTATGCTGGCGCTCGTAGTGTACTCACTACTCTTTGGCGGGTAAATGAGGGTGCCAACTGCAGTTTGCTAGAGCAATTCTACGCTGCACTCGACCGAGGAGCCGACAAAAAGGACGCACTCCGCACGGCAAAACTCAATTACTTAGAAGAGGCTGATCCTCGAGCGGCACATCCTGTTTATTGGGCAGGCTTTCAATTATTGGGCAATCCGCGGCCAATGAAAAGTGCTACGCCCTGGTACCTCTATGGTGTAGGTTTGTTGGTGCTTCTCGGAGGAGGTTGGTGGTTTCGTCGACGTGGCCAGAAACTCGCAAAAGCCTGAGTATGGCCCAGCAAGACGTATTGCAAACAGCTCGTCTGACACTGAAAGCTATTAGTGTAGCAGATCTCCCAGCAGTGCATCGCCTGCACTCCAATGAAGAGGTGCTGCGCTTCATCAACCGGCAAGCACCCGAAAGTGAAGCCAACACCCTTGCATTTATTGAAAAGATCGAGACTGGGGTCCAGCAGGGACGATGGTACTACTGGGGTTTATATGATCAAGACCTGCCAACGGAACTTATCGGCACCATCTGCCTTTGGCAATTCAATGATACACGCACCTCCGCTGAAATTGGCTTTGACTTGCTTCCCAAGCACCAACGGAAAGGCTTAATGCAAGAAGCAGTAACAACTGTACTTGATTTTGCCAAGGAGGTACTGGAACTGAAGAGCGTAACGGGAATCGTACGCGTAGAAAACCAAGCATCAATCCGGCTTCTAGAGCGGAACTCCTTTCAATTTGTACGAGAACTGACAGATGACGAGAAATTTAGCGGAGAAGCGGCCTACAGGATCCAGCTATTCGAGTGTTTGTGGTAATAGTCTTATTTTGGGCAGGACTAGTATTACGCAGAAACCAGATTGCAATTTTCTACCGATTTTCAAGTTGAATCGTAATTTATTTTGTGCAGTTCAATAAGCATTCCCACACACTACACTATGCGTTATTTTTTACTCCTGTTCGCTCTCCCGATCCAGCTGTGTGCTCAAAATTTCACTCCTGAGGAAATTAGCCAGTGGGAGACACGGGCACAGCAAGTGGAAATTATTCGAGACAATTGGGGGATCCCACACATTTATGGCCCCACTGATGCCGATGCCGTATTCGGTATGCTGTACGCACAGTGCGAGGATGATTTCCCTAGAATAGAAGAGAACTACCTATTCTCAACCGGACAGCAGGCATTGTCTGATGGAGAAGACTATATCTACCACGATCTACGAGCCCGGCTCTGGATGGACTCTACAGATGCTATTCAAATGTATCAGGAGGCTCCTGAGTGGTTACGTGATCTATGTGATGCCTTTGCGGATGGTATCAATTACTATCTCCATACCCACCCGGAAGTAGAACCTCGATGGATTACCCGGTTTCAACCCTGGATGCCATTCACCTTTAGTGAGGGTAGTATTGGCGGTGATATAACCCGAGTATCCACAGATCGACTAGCTGCTTTCTATGACAAAAGCCGCATGAGTTACGAAGAGCCGAAGGATATCGTCCCTGACCATCTCCTGGCGCCTATGGGTTCTAATGGTTTTGCCGTAGGAAAACGTAAAACCACCGAAGGCAAAGCGCTACTGCTGATCAATCCACATGTTTCTTTCTTCTTCCGTACGGAGCAACAAGTTGTAAGTGAAGAAGGATTAAATGTCTATGGAGCTGCTACCTGGGGGCAGTTTTTCATCTATCAAGGATTCAATGAGAATTGTGGCTGGATGCATACCTCCAGTCGAGCAGACGCTATTGATGAATACCTGGAAGAGGTAACGCAAGGAGAAGACGGGCGCTACTATTACCGCTACGGTGAAGAACAGCGCCTGGTAGAGCAAGAGGAAGTTTCTATTCCTTACACAGACGGTGATCAGATCAAGGAAAAAGCATTCACAATCTATCGAACGCACCATGGCCCGATCATTGGAGAACAAGACGGAAAGTGGCTCGCGTTCCGCATGATGCATCGCCCTACCGATGCCTTAATCCAGGATTTTCAGCGGACCAAAGCCAAAGGGTACCGCAGCTTCCGTAAAACCATGCAGACTCGAACCAATTCCTCCAACAACACCGTTTTTGCCGACAGCAAGGGACATATTGCTTATTGGCACGGTAACTATATTCCAAAACGCAATCCAAGCTTTGACTATAGCGGCTACGTAGATGGTTCGGACCCAAATCAAGACTGGAGTGGCCTGCATGAGCTGAAAGAGATGGTTTATCTGCACAACCCTAAAAATGGTTGGCTCCAAAATTGTAATGCCACTCCTTATACTGCTGCTGCTGAGGGCCACAATCCAAATCCCGAAGAATACGCCACCTATATAGCTCCCGATAAAGAGAACTTCCGGGGTATTGAGGCACGCCGTATTTTAGGTAGTATTCCTTCTTATAACCTCGACAGCTTGATCAAAGCGGCTAATACACCTCGTCTGGCTGCCTTCGCGACGCTCATCCCTGATTTAGAGGCTGCTTTCGAAAGCACCAAGCCTCATCAAGATCGACGAATTGTATCGGCCGTCAAATTGCTTTCCTCTTGGGATCACAACTACAGTGTTTCTTCTATACCTCAAGCTATAGCGATTACCTGGGCAGAAAAAGTACTTAACATGTCTTATGGAAGGCCATCTGAAGAGGTAGCGCGCACCAGTTTATTTGATGTTTGGATTAGAGACTATGTAACAGCAGAGGAAAAGATTGCGATGCTAAAAGAGACATTGGATGAACTGGAAGAGAATTTCGGAAACTGGCAAACGCCGTGGGGGCTCATCAATCGCTATCAAAGATTAGATGGGGAGATTCAACCTCATTTTGATGACAATCGCCCTAGTATGCCCGTAGCTTTTGCATCCGCACACTGGGGGTCAATTGCAGCATTTGCTGGTGGTACCCACGAGGGGTCGAAGAAGCGGTATGGCCGGCATGGTAATAGCTTTGTAGCGGCAATCTCCTTTGGCAAGCGGCTAAAAGCAAGAGCTATCGTTACGGGTGGACAATCGGGTGACCCTCGTTCTCCGCACTTCAACGATCAAGCTAAAGCTTTCTGTAATGGAGAATTTCGTGATGTTCTTTTCTATCGGGATGAAGTAGAGGCGCAGCAGGAAAAAACTTATCATCCTGGCCAATAAGAGACGGTGAAAAAATAAATATGCTTTCCGGCCAAAGAGAAGGCACACTTATTTCCGTCAAACTATTAATGTACCAGGTCTATAAAATTGGAATTGACGTATGGACTGCCCACGATGCAAAGTTGAAATGCAAAAGACGCGACTAGCACAGCAAGGTCAAACCTTGGAGTTGGATCAATGCGTGCAGTGTGAAGGCGTATGGCTTGACTCCCAACCGATGGCAAAACTCGAAGCTATTGTAGAACCGGTAGCTTGGGAGGTTAGACAAATCCCTGCCGATATTGATCAACTTGTTGGCTTGTATTGCCCCAGCTGTGATGAGCAACCACTTTTAGTAAAAGCCGATCATCATCGTGATTCCAATGTAGTAGTGGATTATTGCCCCGATTGCCAAGGGTGCTGGCTAGACAAAGGTGAGCTTCAAGCTATTCAACAGGAACAGTTTTTCGTATCCATTTTTCACCTTATCCGAGACCTACACTAGCTAGGTTACGTTGAGGCGACGAACCATCCAGCGCAAGATGGAAGGGAAGAACCGTTGTAGATAAACAGTAACCATTTCCTGACCACCAATAAGCGCTTCGTCTTTCTCGGCGCTAATCGCTCGTAAAGCTTTTTTGGCAAAGGCCTCCGGACTTAGGCCTTTAGCGGTAGATTCTGCTTTCACCTTATTGGGCGTTCCATCCCCCGTGAGGGCATTGATGGTCACATTGGTATTTACGTATCCAGGGCAAATCATGCAAACGTGAATTCCTTCGTCTGCCACCTCTGCTCTTAAGCATTCAAAGAAGCCGTGAAGGGCGTGTTTGGAAGCTGCATAGGCCGACCGCATAGGCGTCCCAATCTTACCCATTACACTACTGATTACAACAATCTGCCCAAAACGCTGATGAAGCATGGTGGGAAGCACGGCCTTGGTCACTGCAACGGTTCCGATAAAGTTGACATCCATTACCCGCTGATCTACCGAAAGTTGTGTATCCTTTGCGAGTGCACGTTGTGATATTCCGGCATTATTGACCAGTACATTAACGTATCCAAAGTGGTCAATAATGGTCTTAGCTACCTGGGGTACTGAATCAAAATCAGCTACATCTAAGGGCGCTATGAGCACTTTTTCAGGGTCCTTACATGCTGCACGAACTCGTTCCAAAGCCTCTTGATTACGAGCAGAGATAGCTAGCTGGGCACCAGCATTGGCAAAAGCGTAAGTCAAGGCCTCTCCAATACCAGATGAAGCACCGGTGATCCACACAACTTTATTGGTATAATCCTTCATGGATAGATTTGTTAGTCATTCAGTAGTTTGATGCGTAATACCCTATCGTCCCTTTGAGTAGCGGGCAAGGTACAATCTTCATCGAAAACAGAAGAAATTTATCGTACAGTCGCTTGTCTGCTTGTCTGCTTGTCTAAGCAACAAGAGCGAATCAACTAGCATGGTGACTTAGACAGCTATTTTCACAGCCCTTAGAAGTGGATTAAAGCAAGTATTTCCCGAAATGGTGGGTTAGGGTAAAGCAGACAGGGGGTAATTCTACATGTTGACACGGAAGCGCATAAGTCTTGCTGCAGAACCTCAGGAATAAAAATAGGTTTTTGTTCGTAATACTTGGCGTATTTTTGGGAAAATTTTGGTCCATGAGAAAGCTCACCTTAATCCGCCACGCAAAATCAAGTTGGGAAGACATCAGTCTGAGTGACCATGATCGTCCGCTCAACAAACGAGGAAAACGAGATGCTCCATTTATGGCCCAATTGATGGCTAGTCGTGGCTGGCGACCAGATCGCTTGATTAGCAGCACCGCAATGAGAGCCCGAACAACGGCTTTCGAATTTGCTGAAGCACTGAATATCGCAGAAGAAGATGTCTTGCTACGTGAGCAAATCTACGAAGCATCGAGTGCCAGCCTGATCAATCTTATTACGGGCTTAGATGATCAGTGGTCAGATGTAGCGCTATTCGGGCACAATCCGACGTTCACCATGGTAGCCAATCTTTTTTATCGAAACGACTTTCTGGACAACCTACCCACTTGTGGCATTGTTGAAATTGAAGCCCCAGCAGCGAAGAGCTGGGCAGAAATGAGCCCCGACAATGCTCAGGTAGTAGCCGTTCACTACCCGAAGCAATATTTTTAGCACAATTCAGAAAATCGCTTGCTGCTTTATATAGCTTAACCTATTTATGCTCCGTACAATCTTATTCACGCTAACATTGCTAGCTGCGGCCTGTTCCACGGCGCCGGAAACCGCTCCCTCCCCCATCCCTCGTGAGGCCTTGGTGGAGATCATTGCCGAATCACTCATCATTGAGCCCGCTGGCCGTGAGCTACCCAAATTACATCAAGACAGTGTTTACGAGCACTATTATGGACGCATTCTGGAACAACGCGGTTTTGCAATGGACGAATTTGTGACCAGCATGCAGATTTTACAGCAGAACCCAAAGGAGTTAGAGGCCGTCTACGAAGATGTCCTTTCGCACCTACAGGTGATTGAAGCAGAGGCCGGTAATTAAGGCTGTGGTGACTTTCGCTTAACGTTCTGACTCAAAAAAGAAAGATGCATTAGCGAGTTGACATTGCATAAACAGTTGTTTAATAATAATTTAACACCCCAACTCAATTAATCGCAGGGCAAAGCTTTACTTTTGCCTCAAAGACAAATAACCGTATGGACACGGCAAAGATTCTCGTCGTTGACGATGAGCCCGATATTCTAGAATTCCTGCAGTATAACCTTGAGAAAGAGGGTTTTTCAGTAGTTACTGCCTCTGACGGAGAAGCAGGTATTCAAAAAGCAGAACAGGAAAATCCTGACCTGATCATCCTTGACATCATGATGCCAAAGATGGACGGTGTAGAAGTATGCCGGGTTTTGCGCTCGCGTCCAAAATTTGCTCAAACGGTTATCGCATTCCTCACTGCACGGGAAGAAGATTTTTCACAAATCGCAGCCTTGGAAACAGGTGGCGATGACTACATTACTAAACCAATTCGCCCTCGGGTATTCCTGAGCCGTATCAAAGCACTGCTGAGACGCAGTGGACGATCAGAGAAAGAGGAAGTGGAGAACACCATTCAAATGGGTGATCTCTTGATCGACCGGGATCGAATCGTAGTCCTGCGTGGAGAAGAAACCATCGAACTAGCCAAGAAGGAGTTTGAGCTCCTCAATTTGCTTGTTTCGAAACCTGGAAAGGTATTTTCTCGCGAGGAGATCTTCAATAAGGTGTGGGGTACCGATGTTATTGTTGGAAACCGAACTATTGATGTACACATTAGGAAGTTGCGCGAGAAAATCGGCGACCATTACATCAAGACCATAAAGGGCATTGGTTACAAGTTTGAGTTTTAGCCCAGCTAGATTTGCGCCTATATGGCTATGTTAAAGAATTCGACTCCAAGACAAATTGCTATTTTCGTTGCCTTTCTAATCACGGCAGCGGGAAGCGTGTTTTTTGCTGCGCTCGTTGCAGCGACTAACATCACGCAGATACAAATCCTGTGGTTGGCTTTTCCGCCAGCCCTGTTTGCTATCTCGTATGCTATCACTATTTACTTCCTTAAGAACTACATCTACCGGAAGATCAAATTGATCTATAAGACCATCCACCAGCACAAGGTTTCTCCTAGTGAGAAGTCTACGACTGTGGATATCAAGTCTAACATCCTGGATGAGGTGGAGCGTGAGGTAAGTGACTGGGCAGCGATGCAGGAAGCAGAAATTGCCAAGTATAAGTCCTGGGCTGAGTATCGTCGTAAGTTCATAGGAGATATTTCTCATGAGCTAAAGACTCCGATCTTCAATATCCAAGGATATCTGCATACCCTTCTGGATGGTGGAATGGACGACGAGGAGATAAATCTGAAGTTTCTGCGCAAAGCGGCTAAGAACGTGGAGCGCCTCTATACAATTGTAGAGGACTTGAGTGCAATTTCCCGATTGGAAACGGGAGAGCTCATCCTAGAAATGCAGGTCTTCGACATCAAAGAATTGGCCACAGAAGTATTAGAAGATCTTGAGTTCAAGGCCAAAGAGAATAAGCTGAAGCTTGAGCTAAAGTCAGGTGCGGACCAGAGCTTCAGGGTCCGTGCGGACCGAGAGAGCATTCGCCAGGTTCTAGTCAACTTGATCGATAATAGTATTAAATACGGCCAAGCGACCGACGGGATTACCAAAATTGGTTTCTACGACATGGACAAGTACATCCTGGTAGAGATTGCTGACAATGGTATAGGTATCCCTAAAGAGCACCTACCACACGTATTTGATCGCTTTTACCGGGTAGACAAGAGCCGGTCTCGTCTTCGTGGCGGCTCTGGACTGGGGCTTTCTATTGTTAAGCACATCATGGAAGCGCACAAGCAAACCATCAACGTACGGAGTACGCAGGAACTGGGTTCAACCTTCGGATTTACGTTGGAAAAGGCCTAGAACAAGCGTTTTCGCTGGAAGTACCAGGTTACCAATAGGCTCAGCAGTACCGAACCACCAATAATGAACAGACTCATGTAGGGACTTTCCTGTGCGGGAAGTGGTACGTTCATGCCATAGAAACTGGCAATAAGCGTGGGTACCATGAGAATGATGGTTATCAAAGTCAATCGACGAATGGTGAGGTTCAGGTTATTGGAAATGATACTCCCGTAGGCATCCATCGTACCATTTAAGATATTGGTATATACATTGGCCATTTCCAAGGCCTGGCTGTTGTCGATAATGATATCTTCGAAGAGATCCGTTTTATCCTCATCCGTACGGATCTGCAAGAAATCAGTACGCTTCATTTTCATCTTTAGCAGTTCGTTTGCGCTTAAAGAATTCATGAAGTAGACCAACGACTTTTCGATACTCAACAACTCTACCAACTGCTTATTTCGGCTAGAGTCGTAAAGTTCCTTCTCGATAAGGTTACGGCGAAGGTTTAGCTTCTTCAGTCCGGTGAGGAAACGGTATACGTTCTGCTCCATGATTTGCAGTACAAAAGCAGAATCATCGCTGGGATTGAAGTGCTTGATTTTGTCATCAAGGAAAAGCTGGAGAACTGGGTTCTCGTAAGAGGTAATCGTAAGCAGGTAATCTGGCAATAGGATAATACCAACTGGAACGGTAATATAGACGGCATCATTCTCCTCTTTGATGCTGTTCAATACCGGTGTATTCAGTACGATTAGACGCACGTCCTCTTCGCGCTCGTAGCGAGAGCGTTCGTCGATATCAAGTGAGTCGGTCAAGAAGTCTAGTGGGATATCAAATTGGTTAGCCACCTCCTCCAACTCCTCATGAGTAAAGGGGGGCTCAATGTTGACCCAGCAGTTAATCTGCGGTTCATCCAACTCGCGCAAGCGACCATCCTCCTTGATTAAGTACCGAATCATAGCTTACTTTCCAGTGCGCGTAAATTTACAATAAATAAGCCGGACCCCCGGGCTGATTTTGAGACTACCGTAACCCTCCTGTAGAAGCCCCTTCTACGGCAGCATTTCTACTGTTCACCGCACAGCAACTTCAGGCTTTCAGAAAGGAGGATCCGATGGTCTTTATCAAAGTGATAACGGTCTCTTTTTAGTTCCAGCTCGTTTTGAAATAGTGGCAATTGTCCGATAATATTAGCCTCTAAAGCCTGCAGCGACCAACAGAGCGATTGCATAGCTCGCTCCCCTCTTGGTGGGTGCGGAGCAAACGTAATCGGTAAGACTGGTTTGCCGGTCAACTCACCAGATGTTGTCAGCCACTCGAGTGCACTCTTGAAGGCTGCTGGTATGTTTTCAAGATAAGTTGGTGTTGCAAAAACCACTGCTTGAGCTTGTGATACCTGCTGCCGCCAATCTATTACTGATTCTGGCCAGGGGGCCTGATCTTCTTCCGGTTGAAAAATCGGTAAGCGCGCCAGTGGAAAGTAAGTCCAATCGTACTGTGGAAAAGCGTACTGAATGGACTCCAGTAAGCGATAAGTGCTAGAACGCGCCCGAACGGAACCACAACAACACAAAACAGACATAAAGCGGCTTTTAACTATATTCGTAATCCCAGGTAAGATCCAGATTGGCAGGGAAAGGTGCAAAAATCTTCTTAGTTCTTTTGTCAGATTTGCCTCAAGATGTCTGTAATCTCATTGCTAAAGGTAGACTCCCACCTGGTCGAACACTTGCATTAAAACACTACTGATGAGCGTCCTTACATTTGCCCAACTTGCCTTAACGTCCTTCTGGGCGATCACCTTTTTACAATCTGGCGTAGACAAAATCCTGGATTGGTCCGGTAATCTTTCCTGGTTAAAGGGACACTTTGAAAAGAGCCCACTAAACGGCATGGTTCCTGCACTACTAGCTCTGCTCACCTTAGTGGAAGTAGCTGCGGGCATAATTTCCGTTATAGGTATTACGCAGATTGTAATCAATGGCGACCTTGCCATGGCTCAATATGGTGTGATGTTATCAACCACAGCACTACTGATGCTATTCTTTGGTCAACGCATGAGCAAAGATTATGAAGGTGCTGCAACAATCGCCACCTATTTTGCGGTAGCCTTAATCAGCCTGTACTTGATCAGCTGATTGTTGCCTTCGTTCTAATCGTTTTTCTTTTCGGCCGTTATCAATTTGCCCATTCTCCGACAGGATGATGGCGATATTTCGTGTGCTTTCAAAGCGAGCACACACTATGATAAGCATGACCATAATAGGTACGCTCAACACCATACCAAGTACGCCCCAAATGGCACCCCAAGCAATCAAGGATAGGATCACTACCAATGGACTAATATTGAGCGAATTCCCCATTAGACGTGGCTCCAGGAAGTTGCCCACTACCACTTGAATCAAGCCTACGCCAATAAGTACCCACAAACCGGGCAAGAACTCACCGGCCTGGAGCACGGCAATAATGGCAGGAAATGTGGTAGCAATCAGCGACCCAATACTCGGAATATAGTTCAAGAGGAAGATGATGATCGCCCACAGGAGTGGAATATCTACATCCAGCATCAACAGAACGATGTAGCTCAGCAAACCAGTAACGAAACTGGTAAAGGTCTTAATGGAAATGTAGCTTCCAAAGGAAACGTCAATATCCCGCATGAGATCAACTGTTTCCTGGTAACTCTCGTCATCCTTGAACAAAAGGCGGTGCTTGATGGAGAAAGTGGACTCCTCCAGCATCAGAAAGATCACATAAAGGACAATCATAAATCCATCACTCAGCAGCTGACTTAAGCTGTTCACGATGGGCTCCACTATTTGAGTAAAGTCAAAGCTTCCGGAGAAATTCTGGATGTAGCTCACCAGATCAAAATCAAAACGCTCCTTTATGAAGGCGTTCATCGCTACTAGATTGTCTTCGTAGGTCGGAATTGTTGTCCCGAAATTCTCCAAACTAATCGCTAGCAAGCGCGAAACGAAAGTGAGTACGCCAAAAATGATGGCAAAAACCAAAGTGTTTTGAAGCCAAAGGGGTAAGTAATCTCGGATGAATCGGTTTTGCGCCAACCAATCTCGAATATCCTTAACTAGATACCAAATTAATAAAGCGACGACGAATGGTAATAAAAGGGCCTTAGTGACCACTAATATGTATACAATCGCAATCAGTAGGATTACTGTATGGGTGGTTTTGATCATGACTTTTTTACTCGGTTATCACGAAAATACGACAGTTGATCAATAATGCTAGGGGAAATAGCCAAAGAGACGCATCTTCATAATAGAAGAGAGACGCCCAACGCGTCGGGGGACGCTTTGGAACGAGTTAGTTTGATTTCCATTTTGAATTTGGCCCCATTGCGTCGGGGGACGCTTTGGAGCGGGTAGAGGAGAGAATTGAAAGAGCGAAATAGTAGGAATTGCTGAGTAGAGATGCTTGAATTCGTTCGCTAGCGCACAAAGATTGTTCGAATTCGAACACTTTTATTTGAACCTGTAGTCATATTCAAAACATAAATGACTCACATACAGATACTTAAGCACAATCAGGTTTTATGGCACAGCACTTGCCTAATATATAGTGAACCCGATTGTAACCCGACTTAAAACCAAGAAAGATGAATCACCCGACTGTAATATGTATCCTTTTTGCCACACTGTTTATGAGTTTGGCACCCTATCCTGCTGCTGACACTAGTGCCACTGATGCATTGGTGCTCAGCCCGCAGGAAATGCAACTGCGCGATCAGCTTTGGGAAGAACTAAAAACAGATGGATTAGCTAACGCTTATGGCACGCTTGTCATCGAGTTTGAATACCACGATTTGTTCATCAATGAGGAGATTCCTGAGTATACCTTGATGCTTAAGTACCAGCGCCTGCTAGGTAGCTACGGCATTCAGCCTGGACCACAGCGGCAAATCCACTTGTTTGAAGATGGCCAAATGTTGATTGGCGACTTTGATGACTGGGGAGATCTTTTAGATGAACCAGTGCGCCTAGGACTGGCTGTTGCAGCCAACTAGGCAGCATACACAACACACTCAAAATACTTCAATACTACGCTCATGTATCCGAATACTATCGATCACCAACCGAAAAGAAAACGTCCAGCTCAAGTTTCACTGACTATGCGCTTAGTACGCACTATGCGTCAGTTCTTTGCAGCGATGCTGTTTTAGATTTGATGAGTTAGTTGGATTAGTTTGGCAAAACTACTTGTCCTAACTCAGCTTCAACCACCTGTTCTAACGATGATTAGTGTATTGCTGAGCAGGCGCTACTTCATCCAGACTTGACCAATCTAATTGCTGTGTATTAACGCGCTCCCAAGAATTGACAGCAGACTTAAGCTGTTCTACACTACTTGTCCCTAGCACCACACTCCCGACTGCTGGGGGCTTCAAAGCAAAAGATATAGCCCAACCGGCTTGATCGGTACCAGCTAGTGTTTCCCACTCCCTTTGCACCTTTTTCACATTACCTTCTTCCATTCCTAAATAGGTTCGAGCTGGCTTACCAGCCAAAAGCCCTTTGGCAAGAGCGCCACGGACTAGAACATGTTGCCCCGCCGCATGAAGATGATTTAGGGTAGCCTCTTCTGGTCGGCGATCAAGTAGACTGTATTGAGTCATGCAAGTATTCGCTTGCGAGACAGCCGCCCAATGCCGAATCACATTGGGGCGAATACTGGAAATACCGTACCCTTTAATCTTCCCTGACTCTTTTAGCAATTCAAAAGCTTCAACGATCTCCGGCCATGGATCTTCAATTGTACCTCCGTGGAGTTGATAGAGATCGATATAGTCCGTTTTTAATCGGCGTAGACTATCTTCAACAGCACCGACGATATATTTCTTACTCGGCACCCAATCCCAACCGCTCCCATCAGGTCGCATGCGATTTCCGACTTTGGTCGCTATAAACACATCTTGCCGGCGGCTATGCAATACCTCGCCTACAATTTTTTCATTCTCGCCGCGGTCATACAAATCAGCCGTATCAAAGAAATTGATACCTAGTTCCAGAGCTGTATTTATAATGGCCTGGCCAGTAGTCAAATCATGAAAGGACATGCACCCTAACGCGATACGAGAGAGTGGGCGGGCGGCAAAAGAAGTCGAATAAAACTGCATGGGCGGCAAATTGTCTTGAACCGGACCGAATTCCGGCATAATCTCTTAACACGTTCAACAACTTGCAATTTCGAATAGTTACATAAGAATACGTCTTTAAACAAATCCTTAGTCAATACAAGATGAAAAAACAAGCTATTTGGAACGGGCAAGTAATTGCTGAGAGTGATGATTTGGTCAATGTGGAAGGAAATTACTATTTTCCAAAAGAATCAATTAAAACTGAGTTCTTTCAAGACAGCAACACGAACACAGTTTGCCCTTGGAAGGGTACGGCCTCGTACTATAGTATAAACGTAGATGGCAAAAGCAATGCAGATGCAGCCTGGTACTACCCTACCCCTAAAGATGCGGCCAAAGAAATCACTGGTCGAGTAGCTTTCTGGAAGGGTGTTGAGGTTGTTGATGCCTAGTACCTCGGCCTTCCTACACTGTACTCCTGAATAATTACCACTATACTAAACCATACCAATGACCACCACCCTTACGCTTTCGGATACGCGCAAGCAACTGTTGCGCTATCAGCAAATTCGTCAATGGAGTGTTCATCTTTGCCAGCCCTTGCAGGCAGAGGACTATGTTGTACAGCCGATTGGTGATGTAAGTCCGCCGAAGTGGCATTTAGGACATACCACCTGGTTTTTTGAAAACTTCATTCTTCGTGATCACGCCAGCGATTATGAGCTGTTTGATGAGCGCTTGAATTGGTTTTTTAACAGTTACTACGAGAGTCAAGGGCCGCGTATTCTAAGAACGAACCGCGGTAATATGACTCGTCCATCGACAGACACCATATTGGAATATCGCCAGTATGTTGATGCTCAGATGGAGCAACTATTATCTGGTTTTGAATCGGGTTTACCAGCTGACATCGCCGAACTCTTAGAAGTAGGTCTTCAACATGAGCAGCAGCATCAGGAGTTGTTGGTCACCGATTTTAAATACATCTTGGGAACAAACCCGCTGTACCCTGCCTATCAGGAAAAAGCCAAAGCAGAAACTAAGGACAACTTACCTGAAGGCTGGATTGACGTAGCTGCCGGCCTATATAGTATTGGGCACGAAGGGGAGGGTTTCTGCTGGGATAATGAATTATCTCGACATAAAGTCTACTTGGACAGCTACGCCATTCGGAAACGGCTAGTAACAAATGGTGAATACCTGGCCTTCATGCAGGATGGCGGTTATGAGCGTTTTGAGTTGTGGCAGATGGAGGGTATTGAATGGGCCCGGCAGCTTGACAGCAAGTCGCCACATTACTGGTATGAGCAAGATGGTAAGTGGTATCAATACACCCTGGGTGGATTGCAGGAAGTTGATCTTTCAGCACCAGTGACACATGTGAGTTGGTTTGAAGCGGATGCCTATGCGCGTTGGGCCGGACACCGTCTACCTACTGAACAAGAATGGGAAGTGGCCTGTGCAGCTCGGCATCAGAGTGTTCCCAGCGAAGCCAATTTCGTGGAAGATGAGCAGTGGCACCCCATTGCGCCGCAACATGAAGAGGATGATCAGCTACTCGGAAACGTATGGGAGTGGACCAACAGTTCTTACCTCCCTTACCCTCGATACCCACGCCCGGAAGGAGCGCTTGGGGAATACAACGGCAAGTTTATGATCAATCAGATGGTACTTCGCGGTGGTTCATGTGCCACCCCAAGAAGCCATATACGAGCGACCTACCGGAACTTCTTCCAAACCGATAAGCGTTGGCAATTTACCGGTATCCGGCTCGCTAAAGATTGCTAAGTTCTGTTTTCTCCTTCACCTTCAAACAAGCATCCCGTTGTCAAATTCTAACGAACCTAATAATCTCTCGAGCATGTCTAGCCCTACCATTACCGAAATCAGCTCCTTTGCCGTTGATGTAGAGGAAGGCCTGAGCAAATACCCGAAGCAATTGCCCAGCAAGTACTTCTATGATGCTATTGGCGACCAGCTCTTTCAGGATATTATGGCGATGCCAGAATACTATCTCACCAATTGCGAGTTTGAAATCTTCAGCGAGCAACGTGCCGATATCTTGCAGGCTATTGGTGATGCTCCTTTTGAGCTCATCGAGCTAGGTGCTGGCGACGGGACAAAAACAAAGTTGCTCCTCGAGCACTTCCTGCGCGAGCAAGCTGATTTCACCTATCGTCCAATTGACATCTCGGGAAATGTACTCGAACAGCTGATGACGGCCTGTGCACAGGAATTTCCAGAGCTTGAAGTAGCGGCGGTAGAAGGTGACTATATCGAAGCGCTCACTCAAATTCACGAGGAACACAATGAGCGCCGCAAAGTGGTGCTCTTCTTGGGAGGCAACATTGGCAATTTCCCATTAGCGGAAGCTAAAAAGTTCCTCAATCAAATAGCCACATGCATGGATGCCGGCGACCTGTTACTAACAGGGTTTGATCTTAAGAAAGACCCTAAAGTTATCCAGGCCGCATATGATGATCCAGCGGGAATCACTGCGTCTTTCAACTTGAACCTCCTGCACCGCATTAATCGGGAGCTTGGTGGCGATTTTGATCTGGATCAGTTCTTTCACTGGGAGACCTATAACCCCTTGAGTGGCGAAGCCCGTAGCTACATTGTGAGTCGTAGTGAGCAGAAGGTGAACATTGATCAGTTGCACCTGAGTGTTCATTTTGAAGCCTGGGAAGCGATTGCCGTTGAAGTGTCAGCTAAATATGGAGAGCGTGACATTACTGAAATGGCCCAAGAGGTAGGTTTTGAAATAAAGACTAACTTTATGGATAAGCGCCAATACTTCATGGATAGCTTATGGGAATTAAAGCCATAGACAAGGAACTTGTAAGCAATAGCCTACTGTATAGCACAGCAAGGAATTGCATCCTTGCTTCCCATTTTCTGAGTAAATACGCTAGACAATGATCAATGCTCGACAAATCGGGCATTGCCAGTTGACTCCTTCTCCCAGATTGAGTCCGTATGTCAGTTGTTACTGCTCCTATGATTTTCCTGACGAATTACGAGGGCAATCCATCCTTTTCTTGCCGGAGGGAATTGTAGAGGTTGTGGTACAATTTGCCGCAGACACGCAACACACTACCAGTACAAGAGGAAGTTGGCAAACCAGGCCCCAGCATTTTGTAGGAGGCCTGCATACGAATGCCTACCTAATGCGAATCCGTGAAGCCGGGCAAGCTTGGGGCATACGCTTCCGGCCTGCGGCCTTCCGACATTTCACCAGCTTACCGGTCCATCATTTGAAAAACCTGCTGGTTGCCCCCGCCGATGTTTGGGGAATTGAGGCTCAGCTGTGGATAGAAGAGTTACAAGCAGCCAGTACCTCGGAAGAACGCTGGCAACTCACAGAAGCCTTTTTACTCCATCGACTGAATCCTAAACGCAAGGGATTTGCGGTGGAACAAGTACTGATGCATATTCGACAGACCAACGGACAAAGTAGAGTTCGTGACCTCGCTCAGGTGGCTTGTCTGAGTGAAGCACAATTCCGGGTCCGCTTTAATGAGTATTTCGGTGTAGCTCCAAAAGTCTTTCTTCGACTTTTTCGTTTGCATTATGCTTGTAATCAGTATCAGGATAAACAAGTCCTGACTGACTTAGCATACGAGGCTGGTTACTTTGACCAGGCCCACTTTAACCGTGACATTCGCCTGATCACGGATATGGCCCCCGGTAAACTCTTCCCATTACTGCAGTAGGACAGGTTCGAAATCAATCGTTTTTTACAATTTCGGCAGTAGCCAAGTACATAGTTTTACCGGAAAAGGACTTATGCTTTTTCGGCTACCTATCATTTTATTCTTGTTCACATCTTTGGCGCCAGTAAATGGCCAAAGTGCATTACCTGCATTATACAGCACCGCCCAATATGAAGAGTGCCTGGAACAGAGTAGGACTTTGCTCCAAGAAAATCCAAGTGATTCTAGCGCACTATTTTTCCAAGGCTTGTGCCTGATCAAGGCCAAAGACTATGAACAAGCACACACAAGCCTAGTTGCTGCTGAGGAGGCGAACTTTCAAGCAGTCCCCTTATGTAAGGCGCAACAAGCCCTTTGCCTCGCGCAACTTGGGAAAAGTGAGAAGGCGCTGGAGATTCTACAAACGCTCTCCGAGGCCGGATTCTCTAACTATACCATTATCAATCAAGAGGAATTTGAGGCATTGGCAGCCATGCCCGGCTTTCAAGCCGTGCGAGATAGTATACATCGTCGCTCATTCCCCTGCTTCTATGACGCCAACTACACCCATTTCGACTTTTGGGTAGGCGAATGGGATGTCTTCGTTGGTAATGCTAAGGTGGGCGAAAACAAAATCACCAAACAGGAAGGTGGGTGCGCAGTATTGGAACAGTACAGTACTGCACGTGACTATGTAGGGCAAAGCTACAACTACTATGACCCCGCCGATGGCCTATGGAAACAGATATGGATTGACCACACGAGGGGCATCTCCAATTATGTAGAATCAGAACGGAAGGAAAATTATCTCCAATTTATTTCAACGGCTGCTAGTCAACCAGCAGGATATGCCAACCTACGAATGACCTTCAGCAAGAATGAAGATGGTTCGGTAAGGCAGCACATCGAACAACAAAACAGTGAAACCGGCAAATGGCAAACCGCTTTCGATGGTCGCTACGTTAGGAAAAAAAGCAATTAAGATCTGAAATCACCCGAAAGTAGATGTGTATCCAAAAGGCCTGTTGCTAACTCTAGTTACGGGTCTTTTTTGTTTGTATTTTAAAAGGTAAAAATTATTTTATTAAATTAGCTTCATCGGAGAAAGGCTGACATCTTTCAACGACCATCAGAGTTCTTAAACCCTGCGGTCAACAGGGCATTCAGAGGAAACATAAAGACAACAAGTTGGCTGCTCTGCGCGTCAGAGCAGATATAATCGTACGCCCTGTACAGAAGTACGGAATGGGCGGACTCGGCGACCGAGGCAGGTGGGTGGGTCCCTCCCACAAGCGGGTCGTCTACCATCTATCAAATCTCCCCGCAAAAAAAACTCCCACTGTCCTGCCCCTACCCATACAGCCCCAAACAATTCCCTATCTTTCCTCCTGAACCAGCTCACG
Source organism: uncultured Lewinella sp. (assembly GCA_913057725.1). GTDB lineage: Bacteria > Bacteroidota > Bacteroidia > Chitinophagales > Saprospiraceae > Lewinella. Next base: position 12,658 of record CAJXOS010000029.1, on the reverse strand, counting down.
CACATCATGATCGATTTTATCCGTACTCCTGAATCACAATTCTCAGATCTTCCCGGATGGTCCTACACGCCACATTACCTAGAATGGCAAGGTATGCGAATGCATTATGTAGATGAAGGTGCGGGCGAAACCATTCTACTGCTACACGGTGAGCCGAGTTGGTCGTACCTCTATCGGAAGATGATTCCAGCCTTGAGTGAGAATCATCGTGTGGTAGCCTTCGATTGGCTGGGGTTTGGACGCTCGGATAAGCCCAAGAAGATCAGTGACTACACCTTTGACTTCCATTTCAGGAGCTTCGAGCACGTGCTCCATGCATTGGATTTGAAAGACATCACCGTAGTAGTACAAGACTGGGGTGGCTTGCTTGGCCTTGCTATGGTAGGGCAACGACCTGAGCTTTTTAAGCGGATTGTGATCATGAACACCTTCATTCCGGATGGTACAGATAAGGGTAGCAAGGCATTCAATGTGTGGAAGGCCTTCGCCTTAAACTCACCGATCTTACCCATCGGCCGCATTATTTCTCAGGGTACTTATCGTCCGTTAGACAAAGCTATCCGTAAAGCCTATGATGCACCATTCCCAAGTGCGAAGTATAAAGCTGGAGCAAGAGCTTTTCCTGCCCTCGTGCCAATGCAAACGGATGATCCGGCGGTACCATACATGGTGAAAGCAAGGGAAGTACTGGGGCAATGGGACAAACCCTGCTTGGTGGCGTTCTCTGATAATGATCCAGTAATCGGTGGAGCCAGAGGGTTCTTTGCAGACCTAGTCCCTACAGCAGAAGGTATTCCGGGAAAACGAGTGAAAGACGCAGGTCACTTCCTACAAGAAGACGCTGGAGAAGAAATCGCTCAGCTAATCCTGGATTTTCTGGAGCGGCATCCGGCTTAAGCTACTCTACTATTTATTGCTCTTTACTGGGATAGGTAAATCGATCCACCATACCCAGCGTCAGGTATATCGCAAGCCAAAATATTGTCCCTAGTAGGGAACCAAGGGACATAATTGTGCTATGCCATCCCGGCAATACCGTAGTGGCATAACCAAAGGGGCGAATGCCCAAAATAGCAAGGTGACCAATTAGATATAGTACGATCAAGCCGAGCTGAATCTTTCTCAGACGCTGGTTATTCCTAAACCTACTAAGGAGGTTTCCTGTGATAAAAAGCGCAAGGATCAACTCTATCAGCAGTAGGCTCAGATAGAGCTTATCCATTTGATATAAGCCTATTTGCTCAGCCAGATATCCACCCCAATAAGCGATACTGTAGTCTAGGATGAGTGTACAGAACTGAAAAGCTCCTATAAAACCTAGCAAATGCCAGGAAGATAGCCGGCGGCGTTCATTCAGGAAATAGTGATCCAGAACAGCATACATAGACCATCCGGCCAACATATTAAAACCAGCGTATAAGTCCATGATATCCATGGCTAGTCCGACTTCATTAGAATGAAAACGCCCCAGAGGATAAGACCAGTGAATACATACATTCCCCCAGAGGCCATACCCATTGTACCGGCGGATAAGAGAACACCCAGTACGATAAGTCCAATACCTTGACTTTTTCGGCTAACGTTTCTTGATTGCTCCGCATTTTGCTGGTCTAGGTAAGCGAGGGCTTCTTCTTCCGTGAAGAACTGGTGTTGGACAGCCTCAAGTATTTCTGCTTCACTCTTCTCCTCAGCGATCATTGCCCTGATCTTCTGTCGCGATTCTGATTTCATTTCTGCAACTACCTCATACTGCAGTTTCTCGAAAGTATCAGCATCAAGATCATCAAACTCATCCAATTTTGTGTCTAAGATCTGGTCTTCCATATAGGATCTGACCATAGGTTTGTGCCGGTCGCGAAGTTGTCTATCTAGGGCTTGATTTATTTTCTTAGCATTCCATTTCTCTACGCCTTGCTCTTCCAAATAGAAGTCTACATCCTCACGCGACGCCCCATCGGCAATCATTTGGGCGGCTTCATTTACCAGCTTGAGCTGTTCTGGGTATTTCATGCTATTCGATAATAGGTGTACTGGGTTCTCTTCAATAAGATACGGCTATCGATCGATTTCTAATCGCGCTGGGCCCATACTGACCAATTAGAACAAGTCTATAAGTTAAAACAAGCTTCACTTCACCAGACATCAGTCCAATAGTGAAGCGAAGCTCGCCATTCAATGCAAACTTAAAGGAATCAAACAATATTTTCAAAAAAATTAAACAATCAAATTATGTAACTTTTTTAATTACATTATATCACCACGTGATTTACGACCATCTGATACTGGACTGCGGTAGTCAAATCCTTTACGTTAAAATGACCGTAAGGCGCGGTAGCATATGACTTCTCACCTGTCTGCGATGGTAGCCTGCACGTATTCACGCCGTACACCAGGCAAGCATAACCAACGATCTGGTCGGCAGCTGACCAGATACTATAGCGGTAAGTGCCTTCATAACCACTTGTCCCATTCAAATCATCTATGTAATCAGACACTCCATAAGGGCCGTACCAGCCCCATAGGTATCCAGGGTAAAAACCATTGGTGTCATCACAAGTCGGCAGTGAACTAGAATAATAGCAATTAACTAGTCCCTGATTACCTCCCGCTATGCCAACAAAAGCATCTACCTCACTACTAAAACTGGAACCGACATAGTAGGAACCTCCATCATTCGGATCGAAGGCCCAGCCTCCTTTCACAGCCTTACGACTTAGAGTCACTCCCATAGAATGGCAGACAATATCCACCTTACTCGCGCCAGTGTAAGCCAGAACGGCCTCTACAAACTTGCGCACATGCATTACAAATTCTTTAGAGTGGTAATTATTGGCCGCACTCGAAGCGTCAGCATCACCCCAGGTAAAGGCATAGAGTTCAGCTTGTGAATACCCCTGATTCAAGAAATAATTGAGGGATTCCGTCCAACCACTTTGGCCAAACTGCGTACCAACGGCTTTATCAGAATTACCGTGAATAAAGATCACCGGCTGCTTGGTGACGGGGGTACTACTATTTGTTTTACCACCATAGCTCCCTCCGACAATATCTGTTCGAGCAAAGTCGTAGGCAGCATAGCCATTGGCACTTAGCCAATTTTGGAAATGCGTGGTGATCACTGAGCCAGCAGGTACACCCGATTTTTCTTCGGCTTCTTTTCCAGTGAGCAGACTAATATCATAGGTAGCTACACTTGGTTCTTCCCAATACGCTAATTCTGTACTAAGATCCGGCCCGCGCTTTTCAGGCTCTTCTTCAATGGTACGTTGGCAACTACAGACAAGGAGGATAGCCCCCATCAGAAGGAGGCGATTTTGTGCACTAAACATTCGTAATTCGGTTTTGTAAGGCGATAGAAAAATTGAGCACCAAGCGATGTTGACAAATTATTATTTCATCAAAATTGCATTACTCAAAATTTTGCACTAAAACCAAAATACAATGCGCACTAATGCTCTGACAAACACAGATACGTATTGAGACAGGTTGACTAAGGAGCTGAATTTCAGCCTATAGACAGTATTTCAGAAGCGATACTAGGGGTTGGACTCAGCTGTCAAAACATTGTTGACCAGCGACCACATTTGCTCGTATGAGGAATATCCGCGAGCAAGCAAGTGTAATTGATTGTCCTTCCGTAACAGGACGGTAGGATAACCTCGGACGCCCCACTGCCGATTGAGATTAAATTCTGCTTGCGTCAAATCACGGATTTCTTTCGACTGGAACAATTCTAAGAAAGTAGCGTAGTCCAGGCCAAGTTGTTCGCAGATAGGCTCATAGAACGCTGCTTGGTTTGGGTCTTCACTACGAACGTAGAAGTAGTGTTGTACCAACTCAAAGAACTGGTGTTCCTTCGTCGAATCCATTTGCCGTGCTGCCACTACTGCTCGACAACTTGGTTCTGTATCATAGTTGAAAGACTCCCGATCAAACAAGGCATAGCCAAAGGGTTGACCTGAGCGCTGGTTTACCTCTTCCCAGTGATGTTTGAGGAAATCCTGAAATTGCGTATTCCAGGGATCACCACCACCTGGGCGCAAACCACCTACTACAATTCTAAACGGGATACCATCTTGCGCTGCTCGCAATTCTAACTGGTGCAATGCCGGAGAAATAACCCAACACCAACTACACATAGGGTCACCGACGTAAATCACTTCGAGTTCTTCACTCGTTTCTACAGCCTTTACGTCACTGGGTTGAACTTCAGGAATGGTGCAAAGTCCGGTTTCCGGATCGCAATAGAAGCCTTGGTTTTCCATATCACTTTGAGCAGATAAGCTAGCAGCAGTTAGCACTAGCAAAAGGATGATCTGATACATATCTCTAATGGAACTCATACCGCACAAAATAGTTGTAAAGACCTTATCTTTCGCATCGATCAGACCCCCATTAATGTCCGTAAGATTACCACTTGATATCCGTCCGGTTCGAATTGAAGAGCTAGACAAGCTGCGCATTTTGGCCAGAGAGACCTTTATCACTGCCTTTGGTCCGCATAATACTGCGGAAAACATGGATGCCTATGTTTCCAAACATTTCTCCAAAGGATACTTTGAGCAGCTTTACCGAAGCCCCGGTTCCTTATTTTTCCTCGCTTATCGTGGAGAAAAAGCTATTGCTTACCTAAAACTCAATATTGAGAAAGCACAAAACGAGCAACTCCTCGATAATAGCATTGAAATTGAACGCATTTATGTACACGAGAACTATCAAGGACAAGGCTATGGACAAGACCTTTTAGACTTCTCGACTGTCTATGGCCGGCAACTCAATAAAGACTGGATTTGGCTTGGGGTCTGGGACCAAAATCAAGGTGCCATCCGTTTCTATGAGCGCCATGGATTTACTACTTTTAGTCAACACGACTTTTATCTGGGCGATGAACTTCAGATTGACTGGCTAATGAAACGCAGACTCTAAAGACATGAAGACAGCTATCATTATAGGCGTAGGTCCGGGCCTGGGCTATGCACTCGCACAAGCATTTGGTGCCCAAGGTATGCATATTGCGCTCCTGGCTCGAAGTGAAAATAACCTACAACGATTTCAGGAGCAGTTGACGGCAGAAGGAACCAGCTGTAGCGCTCACCCGGTGGACATCAGCGACTTCGATGCCTTTCGTGCCACACTCCGCGAAATTGCACAAAAGCAGCAAGTGGAAGTGGTGATCTACAATGCTGTAAAGCGACAATTCAACACTCCGCTGCAATTAGATGTAAACCAGATGGTAGATGCGTATCGGATAGATGTAGCCGGTGCACTACTTAGCGTGCAAACGGTACTCCCGTTCATGCAAGAGCACGAAAGCGGCACCTTCCTCTTTACAGGTGGAGGTGCAGCCCTCACTCCTTGGACGCAAGCTCCCACCATTACCATTGGTAAGGCTGGCATTCGGAGCCTGGCCTATATGCTCGCCGAAGAGCTTCAGGACAGTCCTATTCAAGTGGGAACCATTACTATCTTTGGGATGATCAAGGAAGGTACTGCATTTGATCCCAGGGAAATTGCTAAATCCTACGTTCAACACTATCAAACTGGGTCACCAGGAGTCGAAGTTGAATTTCGAGGAGTATAGATTCACCCATTAAGAACGCATAAAACGCGCGCAAACACAGCGTATTCCAATAGGTCACTGGACGCAATCTTCGAAAAGATCAATGCTACCCCTTGACACGATTAACTTTTTGGTTTAACTTTGTGATTAATTATGGCAGAAGACAAAGAACAACTTATTCTAGAGGTAGCACGAAAGCAGTTCGTGCAGAAAGGATATGCCGCGACGAAGATGCAGGATATTGCCGAGGAGGCACAGGTAAATAAAGCCTTGCTGCACTATTACTTTCGCTCGAAGGAAAAGTTGTATCACGAGATCATTGTGAAGACGCTGGATAAAATGATTCCACGCTTTGCCGCAGCGATGTCGATTGAAGGTGACTTCTGGACTAAGGTGGAGAATCTGGTAAATACCTATGTCAGCTTATTAGTAACCGAACCAGACATTCCATTTTTCATCATGTCTGAACTCTCGCAGGAACAGGATCGGTTTGTAAGTGAACTACGCCTCCGGGCACACTACTTTCCGGCAGCACAGGGATTTGTAATGAGCATGCAGGAAGAAATGGCTGCTGGCAGAATCAGGCAGTTTCCTCCCCTGCACTTATTGCTTAACATTATGAGCATGACAGTATTCCCATTCATTGCCAAGCCTGTGTTTTGCACCATCTTTAACTTTGAGGAAGAAGTATTCAACACCTTAATGGAGGAACGTAAAGCAATGATTATGAACTTCCTACGAGCCGCCTTAAAACCTGACGAGTAATTCGTCTCTTTTTTTGCCCTTGATTTAACCCAAAATTTAAAACTAAAAATTAATTCAGATGATAAATAACATAATTGTACGATTGAGCATCTGGAGTACACTCCTGCTCGCCTTCTTCTGGCAAGCGAGTACGGTAAGTGCGCAAGAGGTATCATTGGAACAGTTATCTCTCAGCAGTGCCTATGAGTATCTGGAAGGACGTTACCCCGCCTTGCAGAACGAAGATCTGTGGCGAAGAATCCTAGCAGAACAATCAGCCAAAATTCAAGCAGAAAGTAAACCCAGTCTCTATTGGAAAACAGATGCCCGACTGCAATCAGAAAGTATTCAGCTAGAACAGCCTGAGGGCAGTACCTTCCCCCTGGAAATTAATCAACCACTGGTCACTGCCCAAACCTATTTAGAAGGAAACTACCTCCTCCTAGATGGTGGACTTGAAGATGCTCGTCAAACTGCACTAGCGGCAGAGACCGCCGTACAGCTACAGCAGGTGGAGGTTGACCGCTTTCAACTTCAGGAACGCGTTAACCAGCTATTCCTTCGCTTCAGCTCCCTACGCTCCCAAGCCGCCCTATTTGAGTTCTCACTTACTGATATTACCAGTAGAATTGAGCAGGCGCAGGCCGCCGTTGACAATGGTGTGCTCTTACCCAGTGAACTCAGTAAACTACAGGTCAGAGAGAAAGAACTGCTAGCGCAACAAAGCAGCATCGAATACCAGATTGAAGGCACCCGCAAGAGTCTTGAAGATTTGCTGGGAGTAGCGCTGAATCCTGAAGTAGAACTTGTCTACCCTACTCTACCGGATGCCTTGGCTTTACCGACCATTGACCGTCCGGAGCACGAACTATTCCGACGGCAACAAACCGCCATCCTCGCCCAAGAAGCATTGATTGATGTAGATAAGCGCCCCAAGCTGAACCTCTTCGCTCAAGCAGGTGTGGGATACCCTAATCCACTTAACCTATTGGATAGTGACCCAGCGCCTTACGCCCTTGTTGGAGCAGGCCTAAGCTGGAAGCTACTCGACTGGAAAAAGAGTGAGCGAGAAAAGGAAATCCTGACTTTGCAAGCCCTCCAAGTGCAAAACCAGCAAGCCACCTTCGACTTCAACTTGCAACAACAGGAAGCCAATTATCGGGCAGAGATTCAGCGCCTGAGAGCACAGATGCAAAGTGATCAGGAGATTATCGAGCTACGCGCAATCATTCTAGAACAATCCGCCGCACAACTGGAAGAAGGAGTGATCACAACCGCAGAATACCTTAGCCAGTCTACCGCGGAATTGAGTGCGCGCCAACAACTCAACATACACGAGATTCAACTCCTGCAGCTACAGCTCAACTTCTGGAATACCAGAGGTGGGCAACAGTAGCCTGTAGCGGTAAAATAGAACTGAAAAACAATCGACGATATGAATAAATTATCTAGCCTCTGCTTAGCGCTGGTGTTGTTTGGATGCCAGGATGAGGGGCAACGTTCGGATGCCTATGGCAACTTTGAAGCTACCACTGTACTCGTCAGTGCAGAAGCCCCAGGTCCACTGCTGAGTTTGGCCGCAACCGAAGGCCAAATACTCCAGCAAGGGCAAATGGTGGCACTTGTAGATACCACCGTTCTGCACCTGCAACGTGAACAAGTACGAGCCACCATCAGTACACTACCTCGCAAGCTCCAAAACAGCCTCGCAGAAATAGCGGTACTGGAGAAGCAGCAAGCTAATCTGGAACGAGAACGAGATAGAGTTGCCAGATTGGTAGAAAAGAAAGCTGCCACTCCCAAACAACTGGATGACTTGAACGGAGAGCTGGTGGTTATACAACAGCAGATCGGTGCCGTTCGCGCCAATACCAGTACGGCCAATCAGGCTATCCTATCAGAAAAAGAGCCCTTACTAGCGCAAATTGCCTTACTGGATGAACAGATCAGGAGAGCCTACGTGTATAACCCCACCGCAGGAACGGTATTGACCAAGATGGCCGAACCCGGTGAAATGGTGAATACGGGAAGTCCACTCTACCGCGTCGGGAAATTAGATACCCTCACTCTGCGCGCTTACACGACAGCAAGCCTGTTGCAAAGTGTACAAATAGGTCAGACCGTAGAAGTACTGATTGATGAAGGCCAGGAAGATTATCGTCGCTTATCAGGGACTATTAGTTGGGTTGCAGATCAGGCAGAGTTTACGCCAAAGACGATCCAAACGAAAGAGGATCGGGTCAACTTGGTCTATGCGATTGAAGTAGCAGTACCCAATAGTGATGGTCTACTGAAAATTGGAATGCCAGCTGAGGTAAACTTCCAGCAACAGGCTGCGACTACAAGCGAAGAATAATGGGAGCTGTACAGATAGATCATATTAGCAAATCGTACAAGGAGCAAGTAGCCCTGCAGAATATCAACTTGCATATTCCCGAGGGTGAGCTCTTTGGCCTCATTGGCCCGGATGGAGCGGGTAAGTCTACCCTCTTTCAAATCCTGACCACCTTACTGATACCAGACGAAGGCACTGCCACCGTGGCGGGCCTGGATACTGTGAAAGACTATCGGAAAATTCGGAGGATCATTGGGTACATGCCGGGTAAATTCTCTTTGTACCAGGACCTTTCCGTAGAGGAAAACTTACAATTCTTTGCCACGATCTTTCAAACCTCCATTGAGGAAAACTACCATCTGATTGAGGACATCTACGTCCAGATCGAGCCTTTCCGCAAGCGAAGAGCCGGAAAGCTTTCTGGAGGGATGAAGCAAAAACTGGCTTTGTGCTGTGCCTTGATTCACAAACCTGTGGTCCTCTTCCTTGACGAACCTACAACCGGGGTGGATGCCGTAAGTAGAGCTGAATTCTGGGATATGCTAGATCGCCTCAAAGCCCATGGCATTACCATTATCGTCAGCACACCTTATATGGATGAGGCTTCCCGCTGCGAGCGCATTGCCTTAATTCAGGAGGGGCGTATCCTGGGGATAGATAGCCCGCAGGCAATAGTTGAAGGCTATCAGGAACCGCTCTATGCAGTAAGAGCCGCTGCGTTTTACCAATCGTTACAAGATCTCCGCCAAGCTCCTTTCACCAAGCGGGTAGAGCCCTTCGGCGAATACCTTCACCTGACAACGAGTGGTTACTTCCCGGAAAAGGCCATCGTTGACTTTCTGGAAAGCCGGTCTCATTCCGAGATAGAAGTAAAGAGAACTGAAGCAACCATTGAGGATGTTTTTTTGAGCCTGACTAATTAATGCCTATGCAAGAATCATATGCGATAGAAGCGCAAGGATTAACCAAACGCTTTGGTGATTTCACCGCGGTGGATGCCATTTCTTTCAATGTTAAAAAGGGAGAAATATTTGGTTTCCTAGGTGCTAATGGTGCCGGAAAAACAACGGCCATCAAAATGCTCATTGGCTTGAGTAGACCTAGCGCGGGCGAAGCTACCATTGCCGGCTTTGATGTGTACAATGAGACCGAGCGCATCAAAGAAAACATTGGCTACATGAGCCAAAAATTCAGCCTCTACGAGGATCTGACTATTGCCGAAAATATACGCTTTTACGGAGGGGTGTACGGTTTGAGCAGGAGACAGATAGCCCTCAAAATAGTGGAGATTACCGAACGCCTACAACTGGAAGACTACAGCGATAAGTTAGTGGGCGAGCTACCATTAGGGTGGAAGCAACGGCTGGCCTTTTCCCTCGCTGGCGTTCATGATCCAGCAATCATCTTCCTAGACGAACCCACCGGAGGAGTCGACCCTACCACACGGCGTCAGTTCTGGGAGATGATCTACGAAGCCGCCGCGAGGGGGATTACCATTTTCGTTACTACCCACTACATGGATGAAGCCGAATACTGCAACCGAATCAGCATCATGGTGGACGGTAGAATGGACGCTTTGGGCAGTCCACGGGAGCTCAAAGAACAGTTCGCCGCAGCATCTATGGATGAGGTATTTGTGCGGTTAGTGAGGGGGAATTCAAACTAGATTTCGAATTGAGAAAAGCGTAAGCGATGAAGATATTCTGGGCTTTTGTACGAAAAGAAATTTACCATATCCTGCGGGATCGGCGGACACTGGCGATCTTGTTCGGGATGCCTATTGCACTGGTGCTCATTTTTGGCTACACCGTCACTAATGAATTCAAAGATGCTTCGGTTGCTATCGTCAATCAGGCCAATGATGAATTGAGTCAGGAGTTCATTGAGCACCTAACCTCTTCGGGGCATTTTCAGCTGGTGGCGCTACCGCAAACCAGAGACGAACTCGAAACCACGTTCCGGGCCAACCAAGCCAAACTGGGCGTTGTGATTCCACCATCATTCAGCGATGACTTTTATCGTCAGAAGGCAGCCACCATACAACTCATTGCCGACGCTACCGAGCCTAATTATGCGACTACTCTAGTGAATTATGCGAACCAGATGATTCGCAGCTTTCAGCAACAAAAAAACCAAATGAGCGAGCAGGCACCTTACTCCGTTGCCGTACAAACTCGCATGTATTACAACCCACAGCTGGAGGGAGCCTATAATTTTGTGCCCGGTACCGTCGCCCTTATTTTGATGCTCATCTGTGCCATGATGACCTCTCTGACAATTGCCAAGGAGAAAGAGTTGGGCACCATGGACCTCCTTTTGGTATCACCATTACCGCCCATGCTCATTATCCTTGGGAAAGTAACCCCTTACGCGGTCCTGTCTTTTATTGATGCCATTATCGTCTTTGTACTGGGCTACTTCTTATTTGACGTCCCAGTACGAGGGAGTGTGCCGCTGCTATTAGCGCTGTGCCTACTCTATCTCTTTGTAGCACTCGCCTTAGGTCTCTTGATTTCAACTAAAGCCGCAAACCAACAAACGGCGATGATGACCTCACTCTTCACTTTGATGTTACCGACTATGTTGTTATCTGGCTTCTTGTTTCCCATACCCAGTATGCCCACCATACTGCAATACATCTCGAAGGTGATTCCAGCCAAGTACTTCATTCAAATTGAACAGGCGGTCATGCTAAAGGCAGCGGGCTGGGAAGCAGTAGCATTCCCGACGCTGGTACTTACCATTATGCTCGTCGTATTGCTGGCCGCCGCCTGGAAGAACTTCAAAGTGGTAAAAGCCTAGGTAGAACCCCAAGAAACCATCAAACTATCAAATCTGTGAACTAAGACCTATGCGACGATTAGCATACATCATACAGAAAGAATTTATTCAGGTATTCCGCAACAAAGCAATGCTGCCGATAATGACGATCGTACCGATTGTACAGTTGATCGTCTTATCCTACGCTGCTAGCAACGAAGTAACGAATGTCCGCCTGGCCATTGTAAACCAAGATCAATCCGCAGCATCGCGCCTATTGATTCAGAAGGTGGAAGCCGCCGATCGCTTCATCTTGATGGACTTCCCATTGAGTGTTGAGGAAGGAGACGAACTGCTACAGCGTGGAGAGGTAGGAATCGTGCTCGTTATTCCTGCTCAATTTGAGCGTACCTTCTATCGGGAAAAGCGTGGTGAAATACAATTGCTCGTCAATGCTATTGATGGACAGCAAGCCACAGTTGGATCAGGCTACCTCAGTAGCATTATACAATCCTTCAACCAGGAAATGCGCGCAGAGCTAAGGCTGGTCCCAATGCAATCTAATCAGGCACAAATACTGACGACCTCTTCCAATTGGTACAACCCAGACCTCAACTTCAAGTACTTTATGGCCCCGGGTATCCTGGGGGAATTGGTAACCATCTTGGTGATGCTATTAACGGCTATGAACGTAGTTCGCGAACGTGAAATTGGCACCATTGAGCAAATCAATGTAACACCGATAAAGAAGTGGCAGTTTATTCTAGGCAAGATGGTTCCTTTCCTCATTATTGGACTGGTACTCCTTACCGTTGGATTAACGGCAGCAAAGCTCATTTTCAACATCCCGATTCGAGGCAGCCTGGTGGTGGTCTTTGCTTTTTGCATCCTCAACCTCATGGCGGTCTTAGGGCTTGGCCTGTTTATTTCCAACCTCTCCGATACGCAGCAACAAGCCATGTTCACGACTTTCTTCTTCGTGATCATCTTCATCTTAATGAGTGGCCTATTTACCCCCATTGAAAGTATGCCGAAATGGGCGCAGTACCTGACTATTCCAAATCCTATCGCTCACTTTGTGAGTGTGATGCGATCCGTCCTACTAAAAGGTAGCACGTTTCAAGATGTGATTTATCATTTCCGGATGACCGGCATCATGGCTATTCTCTTCAATATCCTTGCCATCTGGAGCTATCGGAAGGTGGCCTAGAATGGTTATAAGAGCAAAACATGAGTCATCCCGAACTTTGAGCCCACAT
>CAJXOS010000028.1 GCA_913057725.1 uncultured Lewinella sp. | reverse complement strand
ATAGCTAAGGAAAATGGTTCTTCAACGAAGAGTAGCAGAAAAAGATATTTTAGGCTTACACGAAATCTGCGTACATAAACTCTAGTAAAGATTGGTAAGAAATAATCACTAATTTGGGCTTCTCATCAAGAAATCGATAATGAATCGTCTCGCAAAGACTGTAAGTAAACTTCAAGCCTATCCCACCTGGGTACTGTCATTTGCCGTCGGCAGAATTGTAAAATTCACCGGAACGTCTGGTATTTCCTATGATCTCATGAGCACCGACAAGGTGATCGTAAGCATGAAAAACCGCCCAAAGGTTCGAAACCACATCGGACAAATTCATGCAGCTGCTATGATGCTATTAGCGGAGACTGCTACCGGTATGGTACTGGGCATGAATGTTCCAGATGACAAGCTGCCCTTACTCAAGTACATGAACAGCAAGTTTGTAAAGCGCTCGCAAGGACGGATGGTAGCGGAAGCCACACTAAGCGAGGAGCAAAAACAACACATCCTAACCACTGATAAAGGGGATATCGTTATACCGGTTACCATTACCGACGAGGCCAGCAATGAGCCCGTCATTTGTGAGGTTTGCTGGGCTTGGGTGCCAAAGAAACGTAAATAGTCTATCTGCTTGCAGTCAAACTGAACGGTAGAGGTAGCCCCCTTAGACTATAAACATCGCGCTCTATGTTATTTCGATTGTTGCTAATAGGACTACTACTTTCCAGTTTTCACCCTGTTCTTGAAGCAGGGTGTTGTGCTGGTGCTAATATTAAGTTTTTCCCTACAGAAGGAGAACTAGCTAATGGAACCTTGCTCCTAATGGAGGTTAGTGGAGAATACTCCATTTTAAAACCGGGCTATGAGCGCGGAAAACTAGACTTCTCTGCAGTGTCTGATAACGGCAAACGGGAAAAGCTAGAAGTCTTGGATTTACAAGTGGGTCGTGCTGCCGCTCAGTTCCTTTTCAAAATCGACTTTGACACCATCCAAGTTGGAGAATCATGGCATATTGAAACAAACGGAACGAGATTTAAGCATGAGGTTTTCAGTCGGATGTATAAGATACTCGATGAAGCTAAATGGAGCCTAGGCACCTATACGGAGGACCATGAACCTCCACAAATCTTAAGTGGAATTAGATATGAATACGCAGCAGGATATTATTCTAGTGGATGGAGCTATAGTATTAGGGCCAAAGTACATGTTGTAGATGCCGGAACAACCTACTATTATTACGAAGAAGCCAAGCCGCCGCCTTTGCTAATCCAAATCTTTAATGAGCAAGGGGAATATTGCTACCTTCCGATGGATGGAAACAGCTTCTCTTTCGGGGATGGTCCATGTGGAGGCTCCTTCGTGGTTGAGATAGGAGAAACCTGCGAATTCAGAGCCCGAATAATGGATTTCAGCAACAACCGATCTCCCGATAAGAAGCTTATCCTATTTACCGCGCATGAGGAAGCTCCTTTTGTCAAACTATAAACCAATAATCCAAACTGGATTTCATGAATCGATTATCTCGCCTTCTAGCCATTCAGACGCAGCTGCAATCCCGCCGTCTCGTCCGAGCAGCTGAGATTGCGGAACGGTTTGATATCAGTCTGCGTACGGTTTATCGTGACATCAATGCGCTAAGAGAGGCTGGCATCCCTGTGAGTGGAGAGGCAGGTCAAGGCTATTGGTTAATGGATGGGTACGTCTTGCCTCCAGTCTCCTTCACCGAAGAAGAGGCTAATGCACTAGTCACCGCCGAAAAATTTGTCCTCCAGAACGCGGAGCAATCACTTAACAAGCATTACGGAGAAGCCCTGACCAAGATCCGGGCTATCATGCGAGGGAAACATAAGGACCGTGCTGAACTACTAAGCAGTAGAATTAGCCCATCCTTAACCGAACATTTGGATAAGCACAGTACCGTTTTAGCCGACATTCAAAAAGCGATCACGAGCTTTCGTCAAGTTAGAATTCAGTATCGATCCATTTACAAAGATGAACTTACAGAGCGTGTCATTGAACCACTTGGGTTGTATTTTAATGATGACAAGTGGGTGCTTATCGCCTTTTGCTTACTTCGAAAAGATCATAGAGAGTTCCGCCTGGACCGGATGGAATCACTGCGATTATTAGACTCCAAGTCTGATCATGCGGAATCCTTTGATCTAGGCACCTACTTCCGTCAGGTCATGGAAAAATATTCCTAATCGCTACTGACATACCCTTGTCATTACCTACCACTAGATTTGTTTCCAGATGAAGAACTCTTCACTGATGAAATCAATCCTAAATTAAACGAATTCTGAAATGACAGACACCAAGCAAGTGGTAGTAGAAATGGCGCCTTTTCAATTGAAAAGTGGTGCTACTGAAGATCAACTACAAGTGGCTTCGGCACAATTACAGGAAGACTTCCTTTCCCAACAAAAAGGGTATCTACACCGAGATCTTTTGAAGAAGAGTGATCGGGAATTCATAGACATCGTACACTGGGCCAGTCAGGCTGATGCCGAGGCAGCCATGAAAGCTGCCATGCAGAGCCCAGTCTGTGCAGGCTATTTCCAACTTATGGAAGAACCTTTTGAAGATAGTGATGGTGGCGTTTCTCATTTTTCCCTATTTTCATCTTACCGCTAACAGTCAGAGAGAAAACAAATGGCTGAACCACTAAAAAACATGTACAGTGAATCCTTCGTAGAGGGATTCACTGATGTAATGCTGGAAATCTATCCCTCCTTCCGTAAGGATGCCTACTTAAAGCAAGTGTTCACCGAAGATTGGCCTCAATTAGAGCTCAAAGAACGGATGCGAAAGCTGTCTGCCGTACTGCGAGTGGAGCTTCCCGAAGATCTAGATGCAGCACTGGAAATAATCGTAGCAGTAATAGATCACCTGCGCGGAGATGAGGAAGAGAGTATGTCCTTTGAATACATGTTCTTACCAGACTTCGTGGAGCAATATGGCTTGGACGATTTCGATGCCTCCGTCAAAGCAATGGAAGCCATCACCAAATTCACCAGTTGTGAGTTTGCGGTACGTCCATTCTTGGTGCGTTATCCAAAGCCTATGATTGATCAGATGTTGATTTGGTCCAAGCATAGTCATGCCATGGTTAGGCGACTGGCATCAGAAGGCAGCCGACCTCGTTTACCATGGGGCTTGGGGGTTCCTGGTTTGAAGAAAGATCCTTCTCCTACCCTCCCCATATTAGAGAACCTCAAGACAGATTCCAGTGAAACTGTACGCCGCAGTGTAGCCAATCATCTCAACGATATTTCAAAAGACCATCCTGAGCTTGTGATGGATATTGCTGAGCGTTGGAAAGGAATCAGTACGGATACAGATCGTTTGGTGCGACATGCCTGTCGAGGACTACTCAAACAATCACATCCAAGAGCACTTATGCTATTTGGGCTTGGCCATGCCGACAAAATTGAAATTGACAGCTTCAAACTCCATACCCCAACAGTCCAAATCGGAGCGTACCTTGAGTTTGAATTTGATTTGCAGCATACCCATCAAGAAGCCTTGACCATTCGATTGGAATATGCCATTTACTACCTAAAGGCTAATGGTACGCATAGTCGGAAAGTCTTTAAGGTCAGTGAAAAGGATTATGAGGCGGGATCAACGCATCGCATTCAACGAAGACAACCCTTTAAACTTATCACAACTCGCGTCTTCTACCCCGGAGAACATCGGATCTCGATCATTGCCAACGGCCGCGAGTTTGCTCAACATAACTTCACTTTGAAAGCCAAATAGAACGATGAAACCTATATCAGCCCTCGCCTTTGATGTTTACGGTACGCTAATTGACACGAATGGCGTCCTGAATAAATTGCAACAGCACATCGGTGACAAAGCAGGTGCGGTTTCAGCAACCTGGCGAGCGAAGCAGCTCGAATATAGCTTCCGGAGAGGCCTGATGGAGCGATATGTGCCCTTTCCCGTAGTTACCAGGCAAGCCCTAGATTATGCGCTAACAGCCAATGATTTAGAATTTGATGAAGCAACAAAAGTGGACGTCCAAAGTAGTTATGCTCATCTCCCTGCATTTCCAGATGCGAAGCTTGCGCTGGATAAGTTGCAATATACAGACACGAGTATTTTCGCCTTCTCGAATGGTCCCAAACAAGTAGTCACAGACTTACTGAAACAGGCAGATCTTCTTCCTTACTTTAAAGGAGTGGTGAGCGTGGAGTCTACCCAAGTTTTTAAGCCGAGTCCAATCGTCTACCAACACTTTGCAGATACCGCGGGCTTTAATCTAGAGCAATGCGCCTTGGTCTCTGGCAATCCTTTTGATGTCATGGGATCTATTAACGCAGGGATGCAAGGAATTTGGGTGAAGCGAAGCAGCACTGCCCAATTTGACCCCTGGAATATTGAACCCAGTAGAATTATTGAAGACCTATCAGAATTGGTCAGCTAGCTTATCCCTCCTCTTTACTCTTGATGATGACTTCCTCGGAGGTCAGACCATAGATTGGAGGTGTCTTTACCCCTAGTATTCCCAAATACACATACAGCTGACCACGATGATGAATTTCGTGTTCAACCAGAGCACGCAACCACTTCCAAGTGGTGATTTCAACTCCATTCAAGGTTGGACATTTTCGCAATAAATCCTCGTCACTTAGTCGAGCAAATATGGCCTCTGACTCTTTATAGCACTGATCGTAATACTGAATGGTGGCCTCAAGACCTGAAGCGAACTCCGTACCACAACCAGTGTAGGCACCTGGGCGATGCTGAATGGTTTCTGCGTACAGATAGCGCTCAATATTTGCCAAATGACGGATAAGATCGCCAATGGTAAACCTACCTTCCTGACAGGTCCACTCGATATGCTCAGGAGGAATATAATCAAACAACCTTCGGGTTCGTCCTTTCACCCGACTGTAGTACTTCAAGAAACTGTTTACATCCTTAATTTCCATCGCTATGGTTGTTTATTTGATCCATAATCTGAGCCACCACCTCTTCCAGTGACCTGGAAGTAGTGCCCACGATTTCCCCTAAGTCTCCTTGATCAGCACTCTTCAAAAGTATCTGATGTAGATCATTCGAGCGAGGAATCTCCCATTCTAAATCGGAGTGGGGAGTAGCGCGGTGGCGAATACGTCTTTCTCGTTCTGCTGCTGTACACGTGAGGAGAAACGGGTGTATCGGCAAGTCGATTAGAGCGAGTAAGGATTTCATCTTATCCAACTCCTCAACAGTTTCAAAAACGTAGTTGATGATGATCGTGCGATAACCATTTTGAAAGTGGAAAGTGGCTAACTCAGCTATGCTTCGATATGCATATTCCAAGTCAGAAGGCTCGAAAATAGAGAAGGGTGCAACTGCAGCTATATAATCTCCGTCCAGCATTGCTGCTTGTTCAAACGCTTCCAGCAAGGCCCAAGACACGGAGGTTTTTCCGGCTCCAATTGCACCATTAATTATGATTATCATCGATTACTATTGGATTATATTCTATTCCATATGTCCAAGTAGATCTGCCACTCCTCTCCCACTCTCTTCCATACAATGACATATTTCCCGGCCCAGTCAGAAATATTTCCATCAGCTTGGGTAGTCTTACCTTCGTAATAACCAAAGTCATAGGCGTAGTCACCAAGAAACTTGATTTCTTCTGGAGTAATCTTGTGATAGCTAATCTTAGCATTTTCACCAGGCGTCCAATAGTCCTCTAGTACTTCGCGCCCCTCCATAATCCGCCGACCTCCGGGAAAGATCTTTCCGTCCTCGGTGTACATGGCAGCTACAGCCTTGGCATTGCCTGCCACGACCTCCTTTGAAAACTGTGCAATTTGACTCAGCAATTGAGACCGCTGTTTATCATTGGTCGGCTCCCGGTTCTTTTTGCAGTTAATATACCAGGTAGGATAGAATACCGAACGGGTCTTATCCACCCACTCTCCCTTCCAGCGAAAGCCGGCGTCACTGATATCAGAGAAGGTGATTTTGAAATCGCCTTGCATGCCGTTTGGTGCTGTCTGATCGCGGTACAAGATGATATCGCCATCTTCATTTTTGTTGCCCTCCCAAGCGGGTAAGGTAGCAGTGGGCCCTCCAGAACTATAATAGTGAACATACCAACTGGTACTATCCGCGATGTACTGCCGGATACTCCCAGCATAAGAACCATCGGTCTTCAGTGTTTCATCTTGTACCGCCCAGCCATTCATAATGTACTTGAATCGCCAGGTCATGTCAACCGTATCTTGCCATGATCCATCAGGGTTTCGGCTTACACTCCGGCAGGCACACTCTCCAATTAGAGGCGCCCAATCCATTACTTCCTGGGGAGCATCAGGGTTTGGCAGGCCAAATGGATGGTCTGGCGACGGTTCATACGGATACAACGATGATTGGCCAATAACAGGAGATAGGAGCCCAAGAGATAGGGCTAGTAAAAGCGTTAGTCTAGTCATAGTCGGGTCGTTTGGTTTCCGCTGAAAACAGCAGAATCGAAAATTGGTGATCTATTTTCAATGTACATAAAATACACCAAACGACTCGACCAGGTCAATTCCGGTAGGCTATCGATTCCACAGATAACTCACACCAATAGTTGCTCGAAGGCCACTAGGATTATACGGAAGGGACTCTAACTTTTCGCCATTGTACAGTACCAATGGGTTGTTTCCATCAATATCTAAGCTCGAATCTCTAGGCGAGTCTTCCGTTCTTAAATCTTCTGGTACTGAAAGCTCGAGTGAGGGTTGGATATTATCTCGTGACAAGTCGTAAGCGAGCTTCAGAAAAACATCAAATCGCTTTGCTACAACGTAAGTGACATCAAGGCGAGGGGCCAGCGTTATACTTGCCGAACGCAGTTCCACATCTAGTTCCGACTCGAAATACTGGAGTTCATCTACCTGGATATAGCTAGCATTGTTCTCGAGCTGGCCAATTTGGAAAACGGTATTAGCCACCAGGCCTTGGATTGCTGGTCGGAACAACAAATTCTTATCCCCCTTGTCAAACAAGAAATTCCACCCCAAAGAGTAACCAAATTTGAAGGTGTAACTACTGGTAGCTGTTACATCGAAAACAATATCGTGCGAAAGGCCACGGTAGCGCCCAAATTTATAGCCGAAGTTAATTCCCAGGTTAGTGTATCCGTCTTTTACATCAAAAGTCGAGTTGAAGCTATCCATCGAGGGACTATCATCAACGAAAGTGGTGACTATTGTGCCTGGATCAGTATTTAGAAAACGAGGACCAAAACCAAGAAAGACACTTCTGTACTTCTGAAGATAAAGACTGGTTTTGACCTGTTGCGCATGGACAGATGAGCTACCAAACAGGAAGCAAAATACAATACCAAGAGCAAGTAAATAGAGCGGAGTGCGTTGTGTTTTCATACTTCGAGAAAATCTATTTTAGTAGTTCATTGCAGCTAGCGCAATTTCGTAACAAAGAAAAGTATTTTTTGTACTAACAGATACTGATAGCCTGACTTTAGAATGAATAATGCTCCAGGTAGAATCATTACCTTTGGGCATCTTTTTAGCACAATCCCTGGTATGCGTTGGCGGAGCCTCTTCCCCATTTTAGAACAAGTTGAAGATTACAATACTTCTCGCTTTAGGCATGATATTATCGCTGGCCTAACGGTTTGTATAATGCTGATTCCGCAAGGAATGGCCTATGCTATGCTTGCGGGTGTACCACCAATATATGGCCTGTACACAGCACTGCTACCCTTGATCATCTATGGGTTGACGGGGACATCTCGTCAACTATCGCTAGGCCCGGTAGCAGTTTCCTCTTTACTTATTCTGGCAGGGATTAGCCAGGTAGCTGAACCGGGAACAAGTGAATATATAGCACTCGTCATTTTGTCTGGGGTGTGCATTGGTATCGCTCAACTACTAATGGGTGCACTTCGCTTAGGCGCGTTGGCTAATCTATTATCTAATCCCGTGATTATGGGATTCAGCTCGGCTGCAGCTATCATTATCGCCATAAGCCAGTTACCAGATCTGTTTGGCATTGTGGTACCTAGATTTCCTCACCTCCATCTAACGATAGGCTACCTTTTGGAAAGACTGGGTCAAACGCACTGGTTGACCTTCTTTTTCTGTAGTGGTACAATTCTGCTCCTGCTAGGACTCAGGAAATGGGCACCGAAATTACCAGGAGCATTACTGGTGGTCGTAGTAGGCACATTATTGGCTTATTTCTTACAGCTCACTGAATTGGGCCTTCAAATCATCGGTGACATTCCTGCCGGCCTGCCAGCATTTCGATTACCAGAAGTAACTACGAGTAATCTGCAGTTGATCTGGCCTACCGTACTGACAGTAACCATCATGGGAGTCGTGGAAACCATAAGCATTGCCAAAGCGCTGGAAATTCAGAACAAGGATACTGAAATACGTCCCAATCAAGAACTCATCGCCATTGGAGTATCAAAAATATTTGGTGCCTTTTTCCAGGCTATACCCTCATCCGCTAGTTTCACACGTTCCGCTATCAACAACGAAGCTGGTGCTACTAGTGGAATTGCGTCTATAGTAGCTGCTTTAGCCACTGCTTTAGCCCTGGTCTTGTTGACGCCCCTGTTCTACTATCTCCCGGTAGCGATCCTAGCGGGAATCATATTAATGGCAGTACGGAGTTTGCTCAATGTGAGAGGGGTCGTTGCACTCTGGGATATTGACCGGCGAGACTTCTTTATGGCCCTCATCACCTTTGTAGCTACGCTGGGTTTAGGTATTGCCGAAGGGGTCCTAACCGGAGTGGTACTCTCTATTTTGAGTATACTCTATCAGTCTTCCAAGCCGCACATCGCTGTACTAGGGCAATTGCCTGATAGTAGCCAATTCAGAAATGTAAAACGCTACCCAGAAGTAAAGCAATTTGATGGGATCTTAATTGTTCGCTTCGATGCAGCCTTGTACTTTTTAAATGCTGCTTTCTTCAAGGAGCAGATCAAGAGATTAATGCGGAGGTATCCGGGGCAGCTTCACACGCTGTTATTAGATACCTCTAGCATTATCAATATTGACTCCAGTGGTTTAACCGCCATTCGAGATATTCATCAGCATTGCGCCGATCAGAATATTCGATTATGTTTGGCTGGTACCATGGGGCCTGTACGGGATGTCTTGTCCCGCTCGGGAATTGACCATGAAATTGGCACTAATTGCCATTTCCTGCATAACATTGATGCGGTCGAATTTGTGTTAAACGATTAGCCATATGGATATTACAGGCGTATTGGGAATTCTGGCGGGCCTAGCCGTTGGAGCAGCAGTTCTGCTGGCCTCTTACAGCCTTTGGAGAGGTGGTCATCGAAAGGAGCAAGATTACCTACTGGCAGCCCTTTTACTAGCCATTGCTTTAAGAATTGGAAAATCCATCTGGTATTTCATTCTGTACGGTGCGGCCCCTTTAGGCGTAGGCCTAGGATTCCTGGGGTTGGCTAGTATTGGGCCATTACTCTTGCTTTACATGAGGAGTATGAAGCATCCTCAACCCCCAATCAAGCTTTGGACATGGAGCCATTTCGTTCTTCCCGTAACCGGTATGCTATTGATTTGGTTAGTAATCCCTTCATTCGCAACGGTCCTTTACAAGATCGCTACAGCAGTAATGCTACTCTACTTAGTCGGCAGTTGGTTGATCTTTCGACAGCTCTCGGTAACCGCTAAAGAAAATCGTAGGTGGCTCCAAGCCGTCTTAGTAAGCCTCAGTGGTATTTGGATGATTTTTGTTTTCCAGCACATCACAGATTCCATGCTACAATATGCTATCGGTGCAGGCCTGGCTATTCTTCCTCTTCATTATTTGCTCTTTAGAGCCTTACAAGAGAATGGACGCTTACATCGATCAGCCATAGACAACGACCTGGCAGAAGAACAACTTCAAAAGGTAAGGTCTGCCTTAGAGTTGGAGCACATTTACCGGACCAAAGGACTGACGCTAAACCAATTCGCTGCCTCCATTGAAATGCCTAGCTATCTGGTGACGAGGGCCGTACAGAAATTATACGATCGAAGCTTTCCGGAGACGATTAACCATTTCCGGATCAAAGAAGTCCAACAGCACCTCCTCGATCCGGAAAATAGTCAATACAAGATCGAAAGCTTGGCTTTCGATGTGGGTTTCAGTTCCGCCTCTACGTTCTATTCTGCCTTCAAAAAGGAAACGCAGTTAAGCCCCAAGCAATTCAAAACGCAGCAAGGGCAAGTCAGCTAACTATTGGCCTGGCAGCTTGTAGCTTCCATCAGCAATCTCCCCCTCAATTTCCTTTAAGCGCTCTTGGAAACGCTCTGGACCATTCTCCTGCGCTTGTTTCACCAGTGTAAGGGCTTGTTTGGTATCGGACAGGAAATAAAGGGCAATCCCTTGGTTGAGCTGGAGGAACCAGGTGTTGGGTTCGGCAACAAGTGCTTTAGAGCACGCATCCACGGTGGCTTGATATCTCCCCATATTGAGTAGTAGACGAGAGAGGCTATTCGTCTCATAAGCACTTAAGGACAAAGCCATCATTTGATCAATAGTGGGATCTATTTCTGCTGTTTGCCCTAGGCGGGTCAACAATTCCACCTTTGTACTGAGGTTGGTAATATTCATATCAGCAGCAAAACCGCCATAGCCTCCTTCAATCGAGCGATTCGCCCAAGCAAGAGCCTCTTCCAGATTGGCATCATGGTTCAAACACCAGCGAGCTGCATCATTCCAAGCTTGCCAACGATAGGTATTGATACCCCGTAGTTCACTTCTAAAGCTGTTTAGGACAGTCTCATTCAAGTCCACAGAAACGGTAAATGGCAGGCGTCGTTCAGCCCACTCTAAGCCGACAATCATAGCATCTTCGCCAGAAGGAAAAAATTCATAATCTAGCTTCTCTGAAAAAGTGCATTCTTCTGCATCGACATCCACCTGAAGCGTTACGTCTTCCTCAACATTTAGATAGTAGCTTCCCCACTGATTGTTGTTGTGAGCAAACATCAAGGTGAAGGTGTCTCCGCGTGGGATAACATGAAAACCATAGGTGCCCGCAGCTAGTGCTTCTCCATTGATTAAAACATCAGTAGAAAACGCAATGGTAGTATTCATGTTTGCCCCAGCCCTCCAAGGTATTGGATCACCATTCTGGGGGATGGTACCATCATTCCATACATCGCGCTCACGGACGGCAGGACTATGATAAGTAATGGTAATATCAGTGACAGCTAGCCGCTGTGTTTCCTGCACAAAATTGCTAGGCTGCGGAATTCGCATAGTATGAAACTGAGCGAAAAGCGGCAGACTGCCAAACGACAAGAGCGTCGTAAGTAATACAACAGATCGGTTCATGATAAATAGTTGAATGATATAATCGTGATTTCTTGCCGGTAAAGGAACACCTTCTACATCCAGATTTTGAGCCATTTAGGGCTCTACATCTCCTGATTTGAGAAATCCGGAGACGATTTTAGCCTCTAAGCTTGCTTTGGAGATTCTATCTTCGCGGCATGAAGACGCCTGCCGCTGAAATATCGATCGATGAATCGCTGATACGATCACTAGTGCAACAGCAATTCCCACGGCTTAGTGATCTACCGTTGACCTACCTCAATGAAGGTTGGGATAATGTGATGTATAGATTAGGAGATGAGTACCTGATCCGGATTCCTCGGCGTCAACAGGCCGTTCCCTTTATCGAACGAGAGCAGCGGTGGCTCCGGCAACTTGCCCCTCACCTTCCACTTCCTACCCCCGTTCCCTTACATCTAGGCATGGCCCAGGACAACTACCCCTGGCCTTGGTCCATTGTATCGTGGCAGGATGGGAAGATGGCTGCCGGGCAAAATATTGTGGATAGTGAGGCAGAGCGCCTCGCTCTGTTTCTGCAGACCTTACATCAATTTCCTGTCCCGGAAGCACCTCCACACAATCCACAGCGGTCTTGTACGCTATCTGCAAAGGCAGACGGGACCCAACAACGAATGGATACCTTTTTGGCAAGCGGGCTTATTTCTACTGACATCATCAATCATTGGGAAAAAGCAGTAGAACTCAATTGCCCCGATAATCAGCGCAGCCTAATCCACGGTGATTTGCATCCCAAGAATATTTTGGTGCAAGATGGAAGCATCACTGCCATTATCGACTGGGGAGATTTCACCTTAGGCGACCCGGCAACAGACTTGGCCATTATCTGGATGTTATTCTCTAAAAAGCAGGTAAGAACAAATGCTCTCCAAACTTATCAAGCAGATCAGGAATTGGTGGGTCGAGCAATAGGATGGGCCATTTTCTTTGGTACGATCTTACTAGATATTGGACTAGGGGGAGATGAATTATTTCTAGAGGTAGGGCAAAAAACATTGGCCAACCTGTCGGATACAGATTGGCCAATTGCCTAAGCACTTTCATTATTGAGGAGTTGTATACTTTGAATTAGTACTCTAACACAATCTTACCGAAGTGAGCTCCACTCGCCTGGTACTTGAAAGCATCTGCTAGTTCAGCAAATCCGAACGAACGATCAATAACCGGTACGATTCCATTTTCCTCGATAGCTCGAATCATGTCTTCTTGCATTACCCTGCTTCCGACAGCTAATCCAGTCATACGGAGGTGCTTGAAGAACAGCTTCGGGAAGGTAAGTGTACCTTTCCGGCCGTTGCCGAGAATGCCAATAGCATAGATGTGGCCACCCATGGCCGCTGCCTCAATGGACTGAGACATAGTAGAGCCGCCACCGACATCTAGCACATGATCAACACCACCACCAGCTGCTTTATAGATGGTTTTCCCCCAGCGCTCATCCGCTTTATAATCAACTACCTCAACAGCGCCCATATCGCGTAAACGATCAGCCTTTGCTTCAGAAGATGAGGTCGCGTAAACTGTAGCACCTGCCGCCTTAGCAAACTGCAAAGCAAAAATGGACATACCACCGCTTCCCTCGATGAGTACCTTATCGCCCATCTTGATATTGCCTTCCACCACTAATGCTCTCCAGGCCGTTAGGCCCGCACATGGTAAAGTAGCAGCCTGAGCATAGCTGTATCCCTTAGGGATGCGTGTCAAGGCCTCAGCCGGAAGCACACTATATTCGGTTAGGTACCCGTCTACAGTTTCACCGGAGATTCCTCGAGTTTTGGCGCCTGTAGGATTGCCATCAATCCACTTCGGGAAGAAAAGCGACATCACTTTACTCCCAACTTCCCAGCTGTCGACTCCGTCACCAAGGGCGACAACCTCTCCAGCTCCATCTGACATAGGTACGCGCCCTTCCGGAGTAGGAATAGCACCAATTCCAACCAAATAGTCGTGAAAATTGAGTGAGGTGGCATGCCAGCGAACCAATACTTCTCCTGGGCCCGGACTAGGTTGTGGCAATTCTTTTATTTGTAGATGCTGGAGGCCTCCTTCTGACCCAATGCATACTGCTTTCATGATATTACTATGGTTTATTCGGTTTTTAAATCTTGCAAAGTGGCTTTTAGTTCATCAACGCATGACGATCACGGCCTTTCCTTTAACTCTTCTGGCTTGTATATCCTCTAAGGCCTCGGCAGCCTGTTCTAAAGGATAGGTATTATGGATCTTGGGACGCAGTTTACCTTGTGCAAACCATTGAATCAATTGCATTGTATTCTGGAGGTTCTCTCCTGGAAACTGTTGTGCAAAACTCCCCCAGAAAACACCAACAATCTGGCATCCTTTTAACAGGGGTAAATTCAATGGAATCTTTGGAATATCTCCTGCGGCAAATCCTACAACCAGGTAACGACCATTCCAAGCTGTAGCACGTAGGGCTTGCTCAGAAAACGCACCTCCAACGGGATCGTATACTACGTCCACTCCTTTGCCTGCAGTCAATTCCTTAACCTTAGTCTTGAGGTCTTCTACCGTATAGTTAATGACCTGATCTGCACCGTAGGACTTGCAAACTTCCAATTTCTCAGCACTGGAAGCAGCGGCGATCACATGAGCGCCCATCTGCTTGCCTAATTCCACCGCCGTGAGCCCTACTCCACCAGCTGCTCCCAAAACCAACAAGGTATCACCCTCTTTCAAGCGAGCACGATCCTTTAGCGCGTGAAAGGAGGTACCATAGGCCATCAAGAAAGCTGCAGCCTGGACCATATCCATTCCCGGAGGCTTAGGGAAACAAGCATTGCTCTTAACCACTGCTTTCTCCGCGAAGCCGCCGTGGGCGGCAAAGCCCACCACCTCATCTCCTGGCTTAAAGCCCTTTACCCCTGCTCCAACAGCAGCAACCGTACCTGCGATGTCACTCCCAGGCGAGAAAGGCAGCTCAGGCTTAAACTGGTATAACCCCTGAATAATGAGGGTGTCCGGAAAATTCACGCTACACGCGTGGACATCAATTAGGATTTCCTTATCTCCAGGAGTGGGATCAGAAACCTCCTCGAATTTAAGGTCGGAAGGAGGGCCGAAGGTATGGCAGACGATTGCCTTCATAATGCTGGTTTAGTGGTTAGATGCAAGAAGAATCCCAATGTACAACTTAAAGAAGAAGTAAGGGAGCGTCATTTGTATACAAACAAGACCTTTTGGTAATTTCAGTATCAACTCAGTCTCCTACTTACAGGCCATATTTATTCCCGGCCTTTTTCCAAGTACCAGACAAAATTGTACCTTGTGCTACCCGCAAAGGCAAGGCACAACTTAGGCTAAGCCACCTTACCACCGTCTATTAGATTGCCCCAAGGACCAAGCAGATAAAGACTCTAAACTGCTATGGATAAAAGCGCATTAGATCAAAACCTCCTACCCTTTCTTTCTTCTTTCTATCGCTGGGAAGAAGAACGACCGGACGCCATCTTTCTACGCCAACCGTTTGGTGATTCCTGGTTAGAAATCAGCTACGCAGAAGCCGGACAAATTGTACGTCGCATGTGTGCGGCCATGCAATCTCTTGGTTTACAAGAAGGAGACCACGTAGGAATTCTATCCAAGAATTGCTACCACTGGATTTTGGCTGACCTAGCCATCATGATGGGGAAATTTGTTTCCGTTCCTTTTTATGCCAGCTTACCCAAACAGCAATTGGCAGAAGTGATAGAACTCAGTGACATTAAATTGCTTTTTGTCGGAAAACTAGATAGCTGGGGTGATCGAGAGACTGCTATTTCAGAAGACCTCCAAGTCATTCATTTCCCAAACTATGAAGGAAATGCCGAGGTGACGCTTGGGCATAGCTGGGACAAGCTTTTGGAAGAGCATGCACCTATTGAAGGGCAGCCTCAAGCCGACTTAGATTCACTGTGGACCATTCTCTTCACGTCAGGCACCACTGGCACTCCGAAAGGTGTGATGCATTCCTATCGAAATCCTGCTGTGGTGTTACGGATTGAGGAGCTTACCAATTTTACCGGCACCCTCCGGTTAAATCAACTCAAGTGGTTTTCTTTTCTACCCCTGAACCACGTGGCGGAGCGCATCGCAGTTGAAGCCAATTGCATTGCCAACGGAGGTACAATCTCTTTCGCAGAGTCGATAGATACTTTCGCAGATAACATTCGTAGTGTTCAGCCTTCTTTCATCTTTGCCGTGCCTCGGATTTGGACTAAGTTCTACCAAGGCGTTACCGATAAGATTCCTCCGCGAGTGCTTAACTTTTTGTTGGCCATTCCAGTCATCGGTGGTTTCTTCAAGTCTTTTCTCCGTAAAGCTATGGGACTAGGCGATATCGAAATTGCTGGAACGGGTGCCGCCATAACGCCCGCATACCTGAAGAGATGGTATAAGAAATTGGACATCCATCTGATTGAAGCCTATGGAATGACTGAAGTATGCGGCTCTATCTGCAACGGACCACAACTTGATGCCCCAGCGGATTCAGTGGGTTCCGCTGTTCCTTATTGCGAAGTGAAGATTGATCCGGATACGCAAGAAATACTCATGAAGGCCCCTTACCAGATGCTGGGATACTACAATGATCCAGAAAAGACAGCGGAAGTGCTACGCGATGGATGGATACACAGCGGTGATCGTGGTAGTATTGATGAACAAGGTTACGTACGAGTCATTGGTAGGGTAAAGGACGCCTTCAAAACCGCTAAAGGCCAATTCGTGGTACCAAACCCGATGGAAGAAGTCATTGCCGCCAACGAGTACGTAGAGCAAGTTTGTGTAGTTGGTCTGGGATGCCCGCAGCCAATCGCCTTGGTCAACCTCTCTCCTGGCGCACTTAGTGGTCAGCGAAATCAAGTAGAGCAATCCCTTGAAAGAGCGCTTGAGCAAGTCAATGAACCGCTTGCCAAATACCAACAGATCTCTACCGTAGTTATCGATCAAGAAACTTGGACGGAGGGCAACCGCTTGGTGACCCCAACCCTTAAAGTCAGACGCGCGGCATTGGACCAGCGGTACGGTGATCAATACGAACAGTGGCACGAACATAGTGACCGTATAATATGGCGAAACTAGGTTGCCAGCTGATGATCTTTTGATCAGGTAGCATCCGTCTACCAGCTAACATTTGCAACAACAGGAAAGCATTAACTTACCGATCAAATAAAGTTGAATAGATATGATTGAGCAGCAGTACGATATAAAAGAGGTAGAGAGAATCTTTAAACTGCAACGCGAGCCTGCCAATTTACAGGCGATGAAAGATACCTCCGCAAAGGAGCGGATTGACCGGATTGCAAAAATTGAACGGTATATTCTTGATCCAGCAAACCAGGAAGCGCTAGCAAAAGCAATGTGGTATGATTTACGGAAGTCAAAGGAGGAAACTTTGGCTACTGAAATTATCCCGATCCTTACCCTGCTGGTTCACATTAAACGGAAACTGAAGTCATGGATGCGACCTCACAAGGTTGGCACGCCGTTAGCACTTACCGGCATATCGTCCTACATCCGTTACGAACCCAAAGGGCACGTACTTTTAATTGCTCCCTGGAATTATCCTTTTCAGCTTTCAATCATTCCATTAATCCATGCTATTGCTGCTGGAAATGTAGCCATCGTGAAGCCTTCTGAAATTAGCGCAGCTACTTCTGCCTTCACGAAGAAGATGATCCAAGAACTGTTCCCGGAAGAGGAAGTAGCAGTGATCGAAGGAGACGTTCCAGTAGCTACTGCCCTGCTTGAAAAACCTTTTCATCATATCTTTTTCACTGGTAGTCCAGCGGTAGGTAAAATTGTGATGGCAGCGGCAGCTAAAAATCTGACCTCCGTTACACTCGAACTGGGCGGTAAATCGCCTTGCGTAATTGACGAAACCGTTGACATTAAGAATGTTGCGGGGCAAGTGGCCTGGGGCAAATTGCTCAATAATGGTCAAACTTGCATAGCGCCAGATTATCTCTTGGTACATAAGAGCAAGAAACAAGCATTCATTGATGCTTTCCAGGAGTGGGTTCAGAAGCATTATAACCACAATGGCGAAGGCATTCGACAGTCGCCTTACTACACGCGCATTATCAACGAACGAAACTTTGCCCGAGTACAAGGGCTGGTGGATGAAGCCGTATCAGCAGGAGCTCAACTCATTAGTGCTGAAGCATTTGATGAGAGTGACAAATTCATTCCTCCCTGCCTGTTGGATCAGGTAGACATGGACATGAGAATCATGCAAGAGGAGATCTTCGGACCAGTCTTGCCGATATTGACCTTCGACCGCATAGAAGAAGTACCGGCCATTATTGACCGTTTGCCAAAGCCATTGGCTATGTACATTATGAGTAAGAAGCGCCACCATCAGCAGTATCTGCTTGACCATAGCACGGCCGGTGGCACAGCCATTAACGAATTGATGATTACTACGCTTAATCCAGAATTACCGTTTGGCGGAGTAAACAATAGCGGAATTGGCAAATCAAACGGTAAACATAGCTTTATTGAGTTTTCAAATGAAAGAGGCGTAATGCAACGGCGCTTCCTGGATTTGAAGATGATCTTCCCACCTTATAAAACGACCATTTTCGAATGGATGATGCGAGCAGCTCGTTGGTAGATTCGGTACTGATTACCGGAGGTAGTAGCGGAATAGGATTTGAACTTTCTAAGTGGTTTGCTAAGGATGGATACCGTATTCTCTGGGTCGCACTGGAGCCTGATGAACTGGAGAAAAGTCGTACTGACTTGCTACAGGCGTATCCTAATCTGGATATTCAATTCCTAGCAATTGATTTGAGCAGTAAAGACGCCCCCGAGCGTATATACAACTGGACCTACGATCAAGTGGACCGATTAACTGTCCTCGTCAATAACGCTGGAATTGGCACCTACGGGCAATTTGAAAAAAATGACCGGGCTGCTGATTTGCGAATGATCCAGATAAATGTGAACGCCGTCTATGAACTCACGCATAGATTTATTCCTAGAATGGAAGCAGATGGCGGTGGTAGAATTGTCAATATAAGCTCGGCAGCTTCTTATCTCCCCCTACCCTATGCTGGCGTTTATGCGGCTACCAAGGCATTCGTTAGGCAGTTATCAGAATCCTTGAGTTGGGAACTACAAGCGAGGGATTCCTCCGTAAAAATAACAGCCGTTTGCCCAGCTGCCATTGGCAATACGCAATTTCAGAAGACGGCAGGAATGGAAGGCGTTCGGACCTTTATCAGCCCGTTGGCGAGGACAACCGTCGAAGAGGTAGCACAGGATGCGTACAGAGGCATAAAGGCCAATAAGGACCTGATACGAACGGGATTTCGGTTCCGGGTAAACTATTGGGTATCCCGCTTCACTCCCCGATTTCTAGCGCGGAGAATCCTGGCCTGGGAAATGAAGCGGGCTGAGTAGTACGTTGATTACAGGTTTTTGTGAGCGCCATCGCAGAACCCAGGGTTCTTTGTGTGCTTGCACTGACACATGTAAGCGGTCTTAGTTTCTTCCGCAGTAAATACCATTGGTGCGAAGTCTGACCCACGGTGGGCACCGTCGCAAAACGGTTGGTTAGTTGAAGAACCACATGTACACCAGGCATAGGTTTTTCCGGTCTCTAACTCTACAGCGATCGGCATTTTTGCCGCAATGTTTGGCTGACTCATTTGACTAAGTTTGATTGTTTGATGTACAGGTAATATTATAGCAGAGATTATGTTCAACGGCGCCAGAATTTGGAATCAGTCTAAGTAAGTTTAAGCCAATATAAAGGCGGTCAAATCTCAATACTAGCGGGTACACCAAAGCAGGGAAAAATTGCATCTAGCCGATGAGAATCAAGTCAAGCAAGGCGCCATGCTATCGGAAAAAATCGCACAAAAATTAGGCGAAAGTGCTTAGATATTGACATCTTAGCACCCGGTCAGCGAACGGAACGGAGAAAGCTACGTTGGATTGACTTAAAAAACGTATAATTGCATCAAAACAAAACCGGAAAATGAGATTGGTATTAAACGTGATCCTTCTACTCATTGCAGCTGCTCTAGCATACCTGCTCTATACGAGTATCAAGGAACCCATTGCCTTCGATAACGAAAAGAATCGCCGCAAAGATATTGTGGTAGAAAAGCTGGAGACCATCCGGACGGCACAGGAGATGTACCGGGATATCACTGGCCAATTTGCGCCTAACTTTGACACCTTGGTAGAAGTACTAACCAACGGTCGTTTCACGCGTATTGCGGTAATTGGTGACCCTGATGATCCAAACTTTACCGGTGAAATCCAATATGACACAAGCTACACCGACGCCATTGACTCCGTACGAGCAATTGGTATGGATTTAGCTGCTCTGCGCTACGTTCCTCAGTTTAAGGATACAGAGCAAGCAGAGTTCCGTATTGCTGCAGACACCATCGAATACCAGTCAACTACGGTTGCTGTTGTGGAGGTAGGTACAGCATGGAATACCTTTATGGGCCCTTACTCTGATGATCGCTTCTCGAAGTATGATCAAAAGTATAGCCCTAACAATATCATCAAATTCGGAGACCTTAATAAGCCAAACTTATCTGGTAATTGGGAGTAACTCGTTACGATATTGTCGAGGAAGCTTTTCGTGAACAAAGCTTGCCTCAATCTGAACTGTCCATTCTTACCGGAATGGACAGTTCCAGTTATTTGATCAGTGATCCTCAATCTCGGGTCCTGGCAATTCGTGCCTTCACGCACTCCAGTACCGAACCTTGGTGGAACACGGACACTCGTCTAAATCAGCCCAGCTACAACAAGGTTCGACTTGCTTGGCAGAGCCATCGTTTCACTTTGGTCCCTGCCCGTTTGTACAACGGTCAGCAACGAGCTAGTTTTTTGGAAACACTCACCAAGATTCAGGAAAGTGAAACCGTGCTAGCCGATCCACTACCGGAGTTGGATGCCTTTCTGGTCTATGCTATCAATCAACAACGGCTGAGTACTTGGCGAAGAGCGTTTGTAGGTTGCCGCTTCTATCATGCGATGACTCCGATTTTACACCAATTGGCCAAGCTAGGGCAACAATTCGGCAGGCCGGCAGTTTTCGCGTACCTCAGAGGAGAAAGCATTTACACTATTGGAATTGATCGGAACCGCTTGATGTTTTGTAATGCCTTCAAAGCCCCTACTGCAAAGGATAGCCTCTACTATTTGCTTCTCACTTATCAGCAGTGCGGTTGGAAGGCACAGGCTGTTCCCTTGTACATCTTTGGTGAACTCTTGGCAGACGCTGAGCTTTATCGATTGCTTTACCGCTACGTCCGTCAGGTGAACTTCATTACTGACACTGGTCATTTACAGTGGGGTGAAGTCGCTTCGGAACACGACATGCATTTGTTCTACGATCTAGCAGCTTTACAGCAGTATCACTAGTTGATTCCTGACTTCTTTTCGTCCTACCAGAAACTTTCGAATATGCGCATAATTGGTGGAAAATTTCGTGGCCGCCGCTTTAATCCTCCGGCGAAGAAATGGCCAACCCGTCCCACAACTGATTACGCTAAGGAAGGCTTATTCAATATCCTGATCAATACCTTTGATTTTTCTAGTCTCCGCGTATTAGATTTGTTTGGTGGCACTGGTAATCATAGCTATGAATTTATCTCCCGAGGCTGCGAGGATGTGACCTACGTAGATAAGTTTCCAGGGTGCGTAGCCTTCGTAAAGAAAACCGCTAAGGAACTTGATATCGAAGAGAATATCAAGATTGTACGTAATGATGTTTTCCGCTTTATCCAGCAACCACAAGAGCCCTACGATTACATCTTTGCGGGGCCTCCCTATCCACTCAAGAACATTCCCGATATCCCAGACTTAATTTTAAAGAATCAGCTACTGAAACCCAGCGGTTGGTTGGTGCTCGAACACAATCCGCAGCATCGATTTGAGGATCATCCGAACTTACTCCAAGTTCGCAACTATGGCACCACCATTTTTAGTATTTTTACCGTATCCACATCAGAAGAGGAAGAGTAAACTGCACACCCACTTTTGCCCTAACTAAAAGCAAATGCTTCGAGCATGCCTAGTAACCGTGTAGTACACTTTATTTCTTTCTTTATACTTCTTTTCCCTTTCCAATTAGCGGCCCAGAACCTCCCAACTGTACGAGGTCAATGGATTGGTACGCTAACTCAGGAACAGGGCGGTTATCGTGATCAATATACCTTTGAAATCTATTTCCAAACGGATGCAAATGGCCAGCTTGCAGGGACTACCTATGTCAAAGCTCCTTCCGTTTTGGGCGTATTTTCTTTTACGGGTAGTAAACGCGGCAACGTCTATTACATCATTGAAAAAGATTTGCGCTATAGCCGTAAACCAGAAGATTTATCCTGGTGTTTCAAGTCCATGCAGCTGCGCCTCATTCAACGGGGGGCAGATTGGTACCTGGAAGGCCCCTGGCAAGGCACTTCTGGATACGGCACCTGCATACCTGGATGGCTAAGTTTACGGTGGCAGCCTCCTAAGGTCTAATGATTTTATCTAGCTTTGCCGGAAGTGACATCAGGGCGTTAATGCCGTCAGAATAATGTATGAACGATCATCTCTCCTTAGTCAGAAATCAGCTTAACCAATGGGGTCGAGAGCGAGAGCCTTTTCTCTTGCTAACCGACTTTGAATTGGAGCAGGTGAAATGTTTTCGACTGCGAGATATTGATCCTACTGAATTTCATTTCTCATTTAATGAAGAGGAAGAGCAGCCGTCTGCGTTTGTTGACCTTCCCGAACTTGAGTGGAAGGTAGACTATCCCTCAAAGGATGCCTACCTGGATGCATTTTCTATTGTCCAAAAAGGGCTACACCGGGGGGATAGTTTCTTACTCAACTTAACTTTTCCTAGCGAGGTTCAGACCAACTGGAGTCTTCACGATATCTACCACCGTACCAACGCTCGGTACAAGATCTGGTGGAAGGATAAGTTTGTGGTCTTCTCTCCGGAAATCTTCGTGCAGATCAGAGATGGCAAGATCTTCTCCCATCCGATGAAGGGTACCCTACCGGCACATTTACCTGGCAGTGTACTCTTAAATGATCCGAAGGAGCAAGCTGAGCACGCTACAATTGTTGACTTGATTCGCAATGATTTGAGTCAGATTGCCAAAAAGGTTCGAGTAACGAACTATCGTTATCTCGAACAAATTGAAACCGCTCGCGGAGGCCTGTGGCAGACGAGTTCTGAAATCAGTGGAGAGTTACCACATAACTTCCATCATCAATTGGGCGATCTGTTATTCAGGTTGCTACCTGCTGGTAGTATTAGTGGTGCTCCAAAGCCAGAAACGGTAAGAATAATTCAAGAGGCGGAGGGACAAAAAAGAGGCTTTTACACGGGAATTGCTGCCTATTGGGATGGTTACAAATTGGATAGTTGTGTCCTTATTCGATTCCTCGAACAAACACAATCTGGCATGCGCTACTGGTCTGGAGGGGGAATCACCGCGTACAGTGATGCTGAGCAAGAGTACAAAGAACTGAAAGAAAAGGTATATTTGCCTGTAAGAGCGGCAATACCAACACCTTTGGCTTCTGCCGCACGCATTGAGTAACTACACCCAATCCCTTTAATTTTGACCGATTCCAAGCAGGTTTGGCTTCTGGAATCCATTCGCTTACGAAATGGAAAAATGGATTTGCTCTCCTTTCACCAACAGAGAGTAAACCGATCGCGCCGCCAATTATTCGGCATCAAAAAACAGCTAAACCTTCGCACCTTCCTACAAGATCAATCATTACCGCAAACCGGAACACACAAGGTTCGTATTACCTATGGTCGTGAAATAGAGCATTTGAGTATTGAGCCCTATCATATTCGGCCAGTGCAGTCTCTGCGAGTAGTCGTCACCGAACCGTTTGATTATCGCCATAAATATTTGAATCGCAAGAAACTCGACCTAGCCTTTTCTTATCGAGATGGCTGCGATGACATCATCATGAGCTGGCAAAGTTTCATTACGGATAGCTACTACGGTAATCTAGCACTTTATGATGGTCAAAAATGGTGGACCCCTGCACACCCCCTGCTAAAAGGTACTCGCCGAGCAAAACTTTGTGCTGACCGGAAGTTGCATCCCACAGTCGTTCGTGTACCAGACTTGAAGTACTTTAAAGAGGTACGGATCATCAATGCTATGATCCCGCTGGAGGAAAGCCCTAGGATATCAGCCGATCAAGTATTCCTACCAGGAGAAGCCTTGCGATGAGACTTACCCTTCCTTGCTAATACTCGTCGACACCTTGTCGGTTATATACCAGCGATCACCTTCCTTGAGCAGATTAAAGTAATCGGTAAAGAGTCGGTTCTCCGTTTCTAACTCGATTTTAGCCTCCGCTGCAGTGCGGGTAATATCAATAGACAGAATTCTACCTTCAGCATTTTCCAATCGAGGTCGAGGCTTGAAACCACTTAGATATGCTTCTCTATTTCTCATTTCAACTTGACCGTCCCGAACGAACTTAAGGTGGCAAGAGCTATGCATGGCGCTACCGACCAAGGTGGTATCTCCGGTGAGCCAGCCATCAAAATAATTTTGGATAACCGCTTCAATAGCAAGCTCATCTTCTGATTTCGGTGCCTCCTCGGGTTGCGTTTCCTCAATTGCTGTTTCTTCATTCGAGCTTTCTGATGGTGCACATTGTGTAAATAGAAAGAGAACCAATAGTGCGAATGTCAGGTATTTCATGGTGTGAATTCTTGAGTTTCCACCAAATTACCAAAATTCGACCTACACAGCTCTCCTTGTTATAATTTTAGCTTGCTGTTAACAAGTAGGATTATTCGCTACTGCAACACCAGGGATAAACTTTTGACTCGACCATCTCCCGTAGCTAACTGGAGCAGATAGTTTCCGCTAGGAAGCCTTCCCGTATCAAGCAATAGTGGTTTGTTAGAACCATCATGAGAAACAGTACGAATGAACTGACCACGACTATCATAGACATTCACGGTAGTAACCTGCGACAAATCCTCACCGATCAACCGAACGGATTGTCCGATACTAGCAGGATTCGGAGCTACTCGAATATCCGCATCTGGCCATAGATCCTCAGCACTCGTAAATACGCAATCCATAAGCCAAGCACGACCATCCAAATTCCACTCTTCCAAGATAGGTACACATAAGTGCTGCATCGCTGTAACCGGAATATCAACCAATCGTGGCGTATCCGAGAAGTCTTCCATTAGGACAGAATCTTGTGCTTGCCAGGTAGCTCCGATATTCATTGCATCATGCTGTGCCCCAGAGATATCTGAAATAACAGGATCTGCAGTACTATCCATTAACGGCCAATAACCCAATAGATCATCATAGGAGGAATGAGTATCCGCTAGCGGCCTACAGTGCCAATTTGCAATCTCATCAGCCGTCAACACCCCATCCCAAACACGAACCTCTGATAAGTAGCCGGCATAGGGATAATCTTGTTCCGAATCGGAGCCAAAGAGCAAACCAAATCCTGTGTCTATATCACCAATACCTGAGATGTCGGCAGAGCCTAGCCAGACACCATCCTCGTACATCTCCATCATTCCATCTCGATCGAAGGTGACGCTTAAGGTATGCCATTCATTGTCTGCAATTGTCCCTCCGGTATGCAAATCCACCCGGTTGGTTCCATCACCAATATTCACTTTCCATTCTGGACCTGACGGAAATACAAAGGAGAACACGAATCCTGGATTTAATCCAGTATCCCAATCCTTATTTCCCACTATTGAAACATCAGAAGAATTAGAAGTTCGGACCCGGCATTCAACGGTAAAATCACGAGATGTACCGAAAGAAAAGTCAGGATGATCAGGGACTTGAATTTGACTACCGTCACCAGAGAAAAAAACGGTCTCCT
The DNA here is from genome assembly GCA_913057725.1 of uncultured Lewinella sp. Taxonomy (GTDB): domain Bacteria; phylum Bacteroidota; class Bacteroidia; order Chitinophagales; family Saprospiraceae; genus Lewinella. Next base: position 27,303 of record CAJXOS010000028.1, on the reverse strand, counting down.
CCCGGTCATAGCAAGGATCTAGAGTGGCTGCTTCATACAAAGAGTCTCTTCTTAGCACCTGCGGTTCAAGTCCGAATCTGCTGGCGATAAAGAATACCCTTTCCTCCGAAAAGGTATTACCACCATGGCTTGTACCAATACCTCCATGGTCAGTGGTAACAAGAATAAGCCAATCCTCTTCCTGGTAGGTTGCACGGCTGCGAACCGCATCGAGGACTCCACCGACGTGTATATCGGTTTGCTCTATTGTACTAATATAGGTGGGATTATCTGGGGTAAAACCACTGCCGTGCCCAGCACCATCCACATCGTCAAAATGAAGAAACATCAGATCCGGGTCATTCACACTTAGATAGGCTGCCGCCTGACTTTCTACATCCGCATCCGCACTGACATTTAGTTTGAAGTCGGCATTATCAGCGATGATATGATCATTGATAGGTCCCCAATGACAAATAGAAACGGTGTGGAAATCCGAATTGTAGTCCTCTATTCTACGAATAACGGAAGGGAAATCCTCGTAGTTATTTCCATCAAAATTATTGCCGGTAACCAAATGCTTATCCGACCATACCCCACATATTATGGCTGACCACCCCGGGCCACTAATGGTTATGTCATCGTTGAGTGCATCGGGACTGTAGATGGCCTGGGAAATCAGGGCGTCCAGATTGGGTGTATTTGCTGCTTCTAAGGCATCACTACGAACCCCATCAATACCAATAATGAGAACTTTCGGCGCTTGCTGGCACCAGATAGTGCTGTACATGAGTACCAGTACCGTAACGGTGAAGATACGTGTCATAAATCTGAGTTTTTATATTGCATTATGGTATTGGGGAGCCTGCTTATCGGCCTACATGATCCACTTGATCTTCTTCTAGAAGTGGAGCTAATTGATATCGCAAAAAGAGTTGTGCCGTAGCCAACACGTCCTTCTCGCAGTAATGTGCAATCCTATCCAAGTCCTGCTCCTCCCAAAAGACACGTCCTACCATGCTTCCGTCGATATCATCTTTAGGTGAAGGAAATCCTAAGGTTGCCGCTAAGAGTTTAAGAGAAGTATACGATTTGCGATCGCCAAACTTCCACAGTTCCATTGTGTCTAGCAGGTGCTTCGTTTCCCATGGCTTTTTGCCTGCAATATCTAGCAGGCGAGGAAAGGGTACACGGTTCACCACCATCCGCCGACACATATACGGTACATCAAACTCCTTGACGTTATGACCGCAAATGAAATACTTATTGGGATTGTTATAGTATTGATTCAGCAGTTCGGCAAATGCGCGTAGCAACTCTCCTTCATCTTCGCTGGCAAAAGACTTCAGGCGAATTTTCAATCGCTTTTCTTTATCTCTATGGAGTGCCCCCACCGAAATGCAGACGATCTTACCAAACTCGGCAAAGATGCCGGCACGGTCGGTATAGGCTGCTGCCTGCTCTTCTTCTGTTAGCTCTTCGCTCGAACGCATAACCGTCCGGGCCTTATGCGCCCAAAGGGCTTGCATATCTTCCGATAGTTCGCCAAACTCCGCTTGGCCACTGACGGTTTCAATATCTAAAAAGAGCACATTGGTAATGTCAATCTGTTCGAGCATATTATTCGAGCTTAGTAGGTCTCACTGTGATAGCGAAAGTAGCAAAAAAAGGGCAGTAATCAGACACAATTAATACCTAAGACTTGCGTTCTATGGGTGAGAAAATACATACATCTGATTTAAACTATTCAAGCGTTATGACACCCTCACAACCATCGCCGAAGCCAACGCCAACGCCAACTCCGGCACCAAAACCGGATAACTCTAAGCAGCGAATCATTGCTATTGCTGCTGTTGTTATCGTAGCACTACTTGCTGTAAATGCTTGGTTGCTATTTAAATATACCCAAGCGGATAAGACTGCTGACACACTAACAACTCAGTTAGATGAATCCACGAAGCTACAAGAGGAGCTCAACGATCAGTATTATGCTGCGCGCGCAGAACTTGAGTCGATGCGCACAGAAAATGACGAGATGAACACCCTCATTGCTCAGCAGCAAGAAGAATTGAAAGATGCAAAAGATCGTATCGCCTCCCTTATTCGTCAAGGTGGGGATGCAAGTTCTGCTCGGGCTGAGATCGCTCGCCTTAAGGAGCAAGCCAATTCTTATCTGGCTGAACTCAATCAATTGCGTGAACAGAACGCCCTTTTGGCAGACGAAAACCAGTCACTTACTCAACAGAGAGACGGTCTCCAGAATGACCTAAGCGCTCAGCAAGAGGTAAATGACAACCTCAACCAAGAGCGAGCACTGTTAGTGAGCGAGAGAGAGCAGTTGACAAATACCAACTCCAACTTGTCTCGTAAGGTGAGCCAGGCTTCTACCATCAAGGTAGCAGGCCTAGAAGCTGTCGGACAGAAAATGCGCCGTAGCGGTAAGTTTGTTACTCGCCGTGATGCTGCGAATGTAGAGCGTATTGCAATTACATTTAGCACTATCGTAAATGAGATTGCTGAGCCAGGGACAGAAGAGTTTGTGGTACGGATTCTTAATCCACAAGGTGAAACACTCGCTGTGGACCAATTGGGTTCAGGTGTATTCACCAACCAGTCTACTGGTGAAGCTATGCGCTACACGTTGAAAGACGATATCATGTATGACCGTAGTGAAAACACCCTCGGCTTTGTCTGGAACCCTGGACAACAGTTTGCTGAAGGTAATTACACCATTGAGGTCTACAATAAAGGATACTTGGCAGGCTCGACGAGCCTCCGATTGAAGTAATATTTGCATGACATTACTGAAACGGTACGATGGCCCAGATGTGGCGGTCGTACCGTTTTTGTTTTACCTTTGAACCTGCGGCTAAGGGTATTGTTATCCCTTTAAAATTGACTCCGTAAATGCAGGAAGAAGAAAAAGAGAAGCAAGAAGAGCAATGGGTCAACCCCATCGATCCAGATAAAATTGCGGAAAACCCGCACCTCCTCCCCTACGCGCATACTGTTGGAGGAGCGGTTATCAAGCCCATCGACAAGGGTCGGGTAAAAGGTCGTGCCGTTGCGGCTATGTATGAGCAAACCGATTTGCAACTAGCTCAGATCAAAGAGCAAATAGATTTACTAGCAGAGCAAGCCCGCAAACTACATGAGCGCGTGCAACTGTCAGAAGAAATCTATCAGACGGACATGAACTTTGAGCCGCTAATAGGCAGGACTTACTACTTATATCGACGTTCAAATGGCTTGACTGTACTTTCTATGGTTAGCCCCTCAGAATGGGGTTCTAAGCCACCTTATGCCTTTGTGGCTACCGTAAAAATGCTCGCTGATCATACCTGGGAGATCCTGGAATCCGTTCAAAGTGAAGACAATTAGGATCAAGTCCATTCTCCAGCGTTTGATATTGGGATGGACAACCAAAAAACTACTAGATGAAGACCAGTTTCCTTGCGCTAATTGTGAGTAGCCTTGTGTGGCTTTCCCTACCTCCTACTGCCCCAGTTGAATGGCAGTCTGACACCACTCATGATTTCGGAGATCTGGAACGCGGAACACCCGTTACTTACGTTTTCTCGTTCAAGAATTTAAGCGGAGATTCGCTGTACATCGACAATGTTCGTACTGCATGTGGTTGTACCAGCCCGGAATGGGAAGATGTCCGCGTTGCTCCCGATTCCATGGGACACATCTACATTGAGTATGATGCGGAAGACACCGGATACTTCAACAAGTGGATTAAGGTCTACTTCAATGGCTATCGCAAGGCCGAGAAGCTGTTCATCGAAGGATGGGTCGAGGAGTAAAAGGAATCATACTTTCCATTACAGTCTCTATCAAGAACGGTTCTGTAACTTCTAATTACTAAGAAAGAAGCAATACTAAGGCGGTCGACAGTAGCGTCAGGAAGATACCGGCCCGGAAAATTTGAAAACTCTGGCGAATCAATGCCATCTTTTCACCCAATCGGCGACCAATAAAAAACAGGTCCTGTGAAATGAATTGCCGCGTCTTTGCTTTGTCATTTGTGGTAGAAATAAGCCGATCATAATATTCCGTCAAGGACATATCATAAGCCGTTCCAAAGAAGAAGGGGCTGGGCTCCATTGAAGCCGGTAAATCCTTATTGAACGTATCAAAGCGGAACGGAGCAAGTACCAGCGTTGAGAGATAGATCGTAGCAAAGCAGGTAATCGCCATAATCACCAATGGGATAAACAGCGTATACTGGACGATCACATCGACGTTCGAAATGGCCAATGGCACCACAAAGGCGATCATCACAGCATTTAAACTCAGCAGTACATTGGCCTTGTTATCGGCAATCGCAGTGAGCTCGATGTTATTTCGCATGGTAGTACGAATAACGTTGACCGTCTCTTTAGAAAAGACTATTTTATCATCCTTTGGAACGTTTATTCGTTCGAGCTCTTTTTGCATGTGGTTTAAGACATTGGAGATTGAAAAAGGTTCAGCAAAGTTATTTTTTTTCTATCTTTCTAGCCAAATCGCTACTTTGAATTAAACCTCCGGACTTTCTTCCGGTCCTATTCACGTATTTCTGTTTAGCCCGTAACTCGTTTTGGTATCCCTGTTTGAATGCGATGTAACCGCCGTTACATGGCTTTGATTAGTGTGTTAAAATCATCAATTATGGACAGAAGATCCTTCCTCTCAATGCGCAGAGGCACTAAAACAGCGGTACGTCCCACCGCTGCAGTCGCTACTGCCACTACTACTACACTAGCCCCTTATACAGGGGAATGGGGGACGCTGCAAGCAGCACACCTCCTGCGCCGAACCATTTTTGGGCCAACTCCCGTACAAATTAAGCAGTCCGTATCAGAAGGATTAGCGGTTACCATCGGGCAGCTATTCAGCCCGCAACCAATGCCAGATCCTCCGATTTACTATGACTATGAAAACGACCCCAACGTACCCTTAGGTGAAACTTGGATTGCAAGTATTCCGCCAAATCCAGCCCCACCGGGCCTTAATGGAGGAAGAAATCGCTCCTTACATGGCTGGCAATTGGGTTTAATGATGAACCACAATGTTTCCATCCGCGAAAAGATGGTGTTATTCTGGTCAAACCACTTTGCCCTAGCCGACAATAATACTCAACGGGGATATCAGTTTCTCAACCTTCTGCGAACTCATGCACTGGGTAACTTTCGTACGCTTGCCGAAGAAGTCACGGTTTCACCTGCTATGCTGCTTTTTCTTAACGGTCACCAAAATAGCCGACAAGCACCGAATGAGAACTACGCACGTGAATTACTCGAGCTATTCACTATTGGCCGCGGCGAAGCTGTTGGGCCTGGTGACTACACAAATTACACGGAAGATGATGTAGTACAAATGGCAAGAGCATTGACTGGCTGGAGAGCTCGTTTCCTGGATACAGGTGTACCTGGGGCTGCCTTTATAGCGAATCGTCATGACACCGGTGAAAAGCAGTTGTCACATCGTTTCGACAATGCGGTAATTTCCGATGCAGGTGACCAAGAATACAAAGTAGTCATTGACCATATACTACAAAAATCAGAGGTCGCGCGATACATTTGTCGACAACTGCATATTTGGTTTGTAGGAGCTAACATTGATCCGGTAATTGAGGCCAACATCATAGAACCGATGGCCCAGATTATGATCGATGATAACTACGAAGTTCAAGGAGCACTAGAAGCCTTGCTTAGTAGTACCTACTTCTTCGACACAGCCCACTTTGGCTGTATGGTAAGCCACCCAATTGATTTTGTATTCCGCATTATCAACAGCCTGGGGATGGACAACGCAGACGCTGGGCTATTCATCGATTACCGTTTCTGGAATCAGATTCGGCGGATAAATGTGGGTTTGGAGATGCAAGTGTTGTCGTTACCCTCTGTGGCAGGCTGGAAGGCCTTCTACCAATCGCCAGGCTTCTATGAAATATGGATTAATTCCGTATCGCTCACCAACCGACAACGAATCGGTGAGCAGCTCATCGGAGGTTTTAATGTTAGTGGTTTACGATTTGAAGCCGACCTCCTGGCATTCATAGCTGAAATGGAGAACAATTTAGATCCAAACAGCTTACTGGAACAAATAGGCCTATATCTATTTGCCTTCCCAATAGCAGAAAATCAACGCGATTTTCTGAAAGAAATTCTTATTCCGGGTCTACCTGACTTTGAGTGGACAATCGAGTACTCGGACTACTTGCAGGATCCTGATAATCCTGATCTCCGTAATGCTGTACTCACAAAATTGGAAGCAGTCTTCAGTACACTATTGAAGATGCCTGAATTCCACATCATTTAATCACCACTCCAAAAGACAGAACGATGAAAAGAAGATCTTTCCTTCAAAAAAGTAGTTTGATTTCAGCGCCGCTCTTATTGGGTGGTGTACCGGTATCAGCCATTTCCGACCGATCATTTCTTAGTCTTCTCAATGGCGATAGCGACCGTGTCTTGGTACTCATCCAGCTAAACGGTGGAAACGACGGCCTGGCCACCATTATCCCTCGCGACCAGCAGGATAATCTTGCTGCTGTGCGTAGCAATATCATTATTCCAGAGGATCAGTTCCTCAACATTACGGACACGGTAGCTCTACACCCATCATTGACCGGCCTCGAGGAGGTATTCAACGATGGTAAGGCCAATATTGTCCAAAGTGTTGGTTATCCGAACCAAAACCGTTCCCACTTCCGGTCTCTGGATATCTGGCATACCGCCTCTGCTGCCAATGAATTCTTAGATACAGGATGGCTAGGACGTTACCTGGATTCTCAATTTCCTGGGTATCCTGAGAATTACCCAAATGAGGATTGCCCCGATCCACTAGCTATGACGATAGGCTCCGTTGTAACGGAAACTTGCCAAGGCATGAGTGGCAACTTCAGCTTAGCTGTGGTTGATCCCGAAAACTTGAGTGCACTAGCTGCTCCTGCCAACAACGACTTGGCTGCTGGCTGTTATGGCAACAGGTTGGCCTTCATGATCAACACCATTGAGCAAACCAACTCATACAACGATGTCATTGAGGCAGCAAATGCCGCAGGCGCTAGCTTATCGGACAAATACCCGGACGATAATGAACTAGCTATCAAGTTACGGACGGTGGCCCGACTTATTTCAGGTGGCTTAGGCACTAAAATCTATGTTGTTAGCCTTGGTGGCTTTGACACGCATGCTGATCAGACAGTAGATGGCGAATCAACAACTGGGGTTCATGCTAACCTACTCAAAACACTGGGAGATGCAATTTGTGCCTTCCAAGACGACCTTCGTCTGCTAGGTCTAGAAGAGCGTGTTCTTGGCATGACGTACTCAGAGTTTGGCCGGCGTATTCGCTCCAATGCCAGTTTTGGTACGGACCACGGTACAGCTGCCCCCTTAGTAGTCTTTGGTTCGTGTGTAAATGCCGGAGTCATTGGTGATAATCCGGAAATTTCGCAGGATGTGGATAATCAGGAAGGAGTTCCCATGCAGTATGACTTCCGCTCCGTGTATGGATCCGTGCTTATGGATTGGTTCGGGCTTACGGATAATGATGTAAGAGACATGCTCTTTGAGGAATTCCAACACATTCCCATACTAAGAGACTGCGCCGCAACGGATGTAAGTTCTCCGCTAGCAGAAGGTTCACCCATTAAGGTATATCCGAATCCATTCCAACGCAATACTACCTTGGAATTGAGCACCGACAATGAATGGGTGAAGATCAGCATCTTTGATGTGATCGGCCATGAGTTGAAGGTGATCAGCAATCGAACCTTCCCCGCTGGTGATCATAGGATCACGATGGATCTATCAGAGCTCCCTACTGGCACCTATTACTGCCGCATTCAGACAAAGACCAGTCAGCGTACACTGCGTATGGTTAAGGTGAGATAAACCTTGGCTGGAACAGATAAAGAAAGAGGTAGAGGGATCGAATTCCCTCTACCTCTAATATTTTGATGAAGATTTGTAAACTCTTGAAGTTTACCGGTAGAAATACAACGGATAGATCTCTCCCGCCTCAAAATGATCCTTGCCTCGCGGCAGGCGAATAAAGGCATCACCCCGCAGGAGGTTAGCCAAATCACCAGAACCGTGTCCTTTCTTGGGTTCTGCTAATATTTGCCCATCCTCATTATAGCTTACAGAAACTTCCAGAAAATAAGTCAAGTCTGGCTTGAAGTCTACTGAGGCTTGCAAGATCGCATGAGGGCGATTTGCCAGCGGCATACCCAATGAAGCCCGTAGCCAATCCATAAGATATACTTGCGTACACATAAAGGAAGAAACAGGATTGCCAGGTAGTGCAAATACAGTAGTCTCTTTCTCCACATGATGACCAAACCAAAATGGTTTACCAGGCCGTTGCGCAATGCGGTGGAAACGTTTTTCAACGCCCAACTCAGCTAAAGCTGTAGGCAGATAGTCGAACTTACCCTTAGAAACACCACCACTCAAAACAAGAACATCATAAGTGGTAAGATACTCACTCACTTTAGCTTTGATCTCTGCTTCGTCATCCAATAAATGTGCGGTATCAACACTTAAGCCTAGATGTCGTAGACTAGCTTCGAGACGATACACATTACCACGGCGGATTTGATGCGGCGCAGGCGTTTCATGAATTTCGACCAGCTCGTTTCCGGTTGAAATAATCATCGTACGCGGCAATCGAGCTACCTCGATCTCATGCTGACCAATGCTGGCTCCTACCCCAATCTCACTTGGACTAATGACCGTACCAGGTTTAACCAGCAAGTCTCCTGCCTTTCGATCTTCGCCTTTATAATGCACATTCTGTCCCTTGACAAAATCTACATTAATACGAGCGATACCGTCTGAGATATCCACATCTTCGTATCGAACCACTGTATCACAGTTCTCAGGCAAAACAGCGCCGGTCATAACCTCCATACACGTTCCTAGGTCAGTGAGTACATGTTGAGGGTCCCCAGCAGCTGCTACTCCTGTTATCCGAAGCTCTGATTTCCCTTGAACACCGTCGTATTGAAAACCAATACCATCCATTGTCACTCGGTGATAGGGAGGCAGATCGCGATCACCATGCCATTCTTCTCGCAGCACACGACCTATTCCATCTTGCAAGGCAATCTTTTCACTACCGAAATCTACCGCCTGTTGAAGGACAATATCGTAAGCTTCTGAAACTGAGATCATTTTCGAACGGATTTGAGTTTAGTCAATCATCTGGGCGTGAATCGCGGCAATTCCTACCATGTCTACAATCTGGCGAACACTTGCACCAATCTGTAGAATATGGACAGGTTTCTTAAGTCCCAGCATTACTGGTCCTATCACATCCATACCTGCCGCAGTTCCTAGCAAATTATAGGCAATATTAGCGGATGACAGACTTGGGAAGATCAAGGTATTCACCTGATGATCACCCAACTTGGAAAATGGGTAGTACTTCTGACGCAATACAGGGTCTAGCGCCATATGAACCTGCATCTCACCATCAGCAATCCAGTCTGGGTGACGTTCATGAACGATGGCGGTAGCTTTCCGCATCAAGATGGCAGATTCGCCGTTGGATACGGAACCAAAATTAGAGTAGGTCACCAAGCCAATCTTCGGCTTGATATTAAAGGTCTCCACCTGCTCGGCTACTAGCTCCGTAATATCTGCAATATCTTCTGGACTCAAGAAGTGATTAACCGTTGTGTCTGCTAAGAACAATGGTCCCATACGCGTCTGTAGGATATGCGTACTGGCTACCTTCTTAACGCCCTCACGTGGACCGATGATTTGCAAGGCAGGACGAAGCGTATTCGGGTACTTCCGGCTCAAGCCACTAATCATAGCGTCGGCATCACCCAACTCTACCATCATGGCACCGTAGTAGTTCTTATCCTCCATCAACTGCTCTGCTTCCAGCAGCGTAACACCTTTCCGCTGACGGCGGCTATGCAAGGTCGAAACATAGGTCTTTAGACGTTCTGCTTCGTGTTCGTTAGCAGGCCCTTTCGGATCAATGATCGGTGTACTTTCAGGAATATCGATGCTGTGCTCCTGCACGATAGCGCGGATTACTTCACGGTTACCCAACAAAATTGGACGTGCGATCTTCTCTTCAATCACCACCTGCGCAGCCTTCAAAACCGATACATTTTCTGCATCCGCAAAAACGACACGCTTGATGTCTTGACGGGCCTTGGTTTCGATAACCTTAGATAAGGTATTGTCGTTACCCAAACGCTTACCCAACTCCAGTTTATAAGCCTCCCAGTCGGTAATCGGGTACTTTGCTACGCCACTGTCCATAGCTGCTTTAGCAACCGCTGGCGCTACCGTAGTGATAAGTCGTGGATCCACCGGTTTAGGGATAATGTACTCCCGTCCGAAAGTAAGGTTGGTCTTACTGTAGGCTAGGTTAACGATCTCAGGAACTGGTTTCTTAGCCAAGTCCGCAAGTGCTCGAACGGCAGCCAACTTCATTTCCTCATTGATCTCTGAAGCACGTACATCCAATGCTCCACGGAAAATGAATGGGAAGCCGAGTACATTATTAACCTGATTAGGATAATCTGAACGACCGGTAGCCATGATACAGTCAGGACGCGCCGCAGTAGCATCTTCGTAGCTGATCTCTGGCGTAGGGTTAGCCATAGCAAAAATGACCGGGTCAGCAGCCATCCGCTTCACCATATCCTGACTTAGAATATTTCCTCGAGATAGGCCAATGAAAACATCAGCACCATCAAGAATATCTGCCAGGCTGGTATCCGCAGGTACGGTACCGTTCACAAACTCGGGCTTCTTACCATCCAGGTTATCACGGTCTGGATGAATCAAGCCCTTACTATCGTACATGTAGATGTTCTCCTTACGAGCTCCTAGTGAGCAGTAGATTCGCGTACAGGAGATTGCTGATGCACCGGCACCGTTAACGATAATCTTGGCTTCCGCAATGTCTTTCTCAACCAGCTCCAATGCATTCAACAAGGCAGCACCACTAATAATAGCAGTACCGTGCTGATCATCGTGCATGACCGGAATATTGAGTTCCTCTTTAAGGCGTTCCTCAATTTCAAAACATGCTGGCGCCGAGATATCTTCCAGGTTTACGCCACCGAAGGTGGGCTCTAAGAGCTTAACGGTGCGGATAAACTCATCCACATCTTTCGTATCCAGTTCCAAATCGAAACAGTCGATATCCGCATAGATCTTGAAGAGTAATCCCTTTCCTTCCATCACGGGCTTACTGGCTTCCGGGCCGATATCGCCCAAGCCTAGTACAGCTGTTCCGTTACTGATAACCGCTACCAGGTTGCCCTTGGCGGTATATTTATATACATCGTTGACGTTCTCGTCGATTGCCAAACAAGGCTCTGCTACACCGGGGGAATAAGCCAGCGACAAGTCGCGCTGATTGGCAGTCTCCTTGGTAGGGATGACCTCAATTTTTCCGGGGCGGCCTTTGGCATGATAATGCAGTGCTTCCTGCTTAATATCCATTCTCTGTTTGGTTTGATCGGTTAGTATTTCTTGAAAAATTACTTCACACTTTCTGATACAACCTTCAAAGCATGAGCTCACTTGAAATGAAACGTTCTGCTCACGCTTTGAAGGCTGAAATTATGACGTTAATTTTTCTGCGAACCTTAGGCGAAACTATGTGGAAGAACAAATGATCAGATCATAAGTTGCCCACAAGGGGCGCAAAGATAGGTGGAAATCTAGATAGAAAGTAAGGAAGGTTAAAAGCAAAGAGAATTTTACCCACTCCACTGTTCTGACCACGACCAGTGAGGAAGCTAAAGGATAATCTACAACTCGATCGTCATCAAAACCAGGTCGTATCCGGGGGACCAATAGTCTTTCTCTCGGCGCTCGGTTACAAAGCCGCCTTTTGCGAAAAATCCCTCTGCAAACTGAGAGGTCCGAACAATGATTTTTTTTGTCGCGGGATTCGTTTTCAACTGATCGAGGCAGTAATTCAGCAAGCCCATACCAATTCCTCTGCCTTGTGTTTTTGGATCAACCACAAACCAAGCTACTCTACCATCGTTACTATCCGGATACCAATTGCAACCAGCACAGCCAAGGATTTTTCCGTCCTCTTCCCACACGAAGTGCTCATCGGTGTGTTTACCCAGATATCCTACAAAGTCCTCCTCTTCTTCTGGTGCAAAATACTTGGGCGTATTAAGACGCAGAAGGACTAGTAGCTGCTCTTCATCAACAGGTGTGTAGGTTCTAATCATTACAGCGGCTTATAAGCAACTGCCTTGATCTCAATCACCAAGTTTGGATGTGGTAGCTGATGCACTGCAACTGTAGTTCGAGTGGGGCCAGTCGCATGGTTGAAGAATTCTGCATATGCCTGATTGTATCCAGGGAAGTCTTCCATGTCCACCAAAAAGCTGGTGATATCAATGACATCGGCTAAGGTAGCGTCCATACTTTGCAGAAGACCTCCGATATTTTCCAATACCGCACGGGTTTGTTCCCGGATGTCTTTTTCTACTCTACCATCTGGGTGAATAATCACTCCAGCATGCGTATTATCAGGGCGCCGACTGCTCGTACCAGAAACATAGATAAAATCACCAACGCGCTTAACGTGAGGATAATTCCCTAATGGTTGCGCCTTGTCTTTAAGAACCTTGTTTGCCATCAGTTAAAGCTTATTTACTTTTTCTAAAACCGCTGAGAGGTCTAACTCCTCCACCGGTGTTTCGTTTACCAACTGCAGTAGAAATTCATCTTGGCGGCGGCCTTTCACCATAGCTTCATGGTAAGAGAGCTCGGGCTTAAAAGTGACTAGTGAATACTTGGAGTAGTACTCTGGAAACTGCTGCTCCAGTTTCATCTCAAGCTGCCGCTTTTGGATAAAGTCTGCATCATCCACTTTATCCTGCATTTCATAGAAGTTGTCTACGGCAAGATCTGCAATGGCATTAGTGTCTTGAGGACGAGTCTCCGAATACTCGGGTAAGATTTTCTCCCAATCACCATTATGTTCGTCTAGCAATTCGTCAAACAAACGTACATCCTCAAAAGCAGCATTCATACCCTGGCCATAGAATGGGACAATAGCATGAGCCGCATCTCCCATGAGCAGGGTTCTATGATACGCTTGCCATGGATAACATTTGATGGTCCCCAGCGCAGCGTGTGGATTGGTGAAATACTCTGTTTCTAGTTCCGGTAGATGCTCCAATGCATCTGAATAGTGTTCTTGAAAGAAGGCCTTCACCTTTTCGGGAGTATTCAAGGTTCGGAAACCTGTTGGTCCATCGAAGGGGTGGAACAGGGTCACCGTAAAGCTCTTGTCTAAATTCGGCAAGGCTATCATCATAAACTTACCGCGCGGCCAAATGTGAAGGGCATTTGACTCAATTCGAAAATCCCCCGTAGCACTGGCTGGAATACTGAGTTCCTTATAGCCGCTCCGCAGGAAGTTCTGCGAAAAATTGAATAGCAGATCGGTAGACTGAGCCATCATCGCACGACGCACAACGGAGCCGGCACCATCTGTTCCAATCAGAAGATCGCCTTTGGCTTCTACCTCTACCCCATCCTTATTCACGAAACGGGCACTAGCTGCTTCCAAATCTACTCCGACACATTTGTGCTCGAAGTAGATGGTCAAATTAGAATAGGAATCTCCTTTCTCCAACAAGAGCGCATTGAGGCCGGGCCGAGAAATAGAGTTGATATATTCTCCCTCGCGACCACTGTAAGGTGACAGCCATTTGTCTCCAGAAGGCGCATGAATCATGCGACCATGCATAGGGATACACAGATCTCGTACTTCCTCTCCGAGGCCAGCAGTCGCCAACGCCATCAAGCCACGGTGAGACAATGCCAAGTTGATTGAACGCCCAGCATCTTGCTCCACTTGGCGAAGGTCAGGACGACGTTCATACAAGCTTACTTCATAGCCACGTTGCGCGAGTCGCACCCCAAGTAGGGTTCCGCACAAGCCTGCACCAACAATTACTATATGTTCTTTCTTACTCATGAAATCTTGGCTATTTGTTCTTCTAAAACTTGAGTGAAACGATAGGCGTCAGCGTAAGTATTGTACAGCGGCACCGGTGCCACTCGAATGACATCAGGCTCTCGCCAATCGGCAATAACGCCGGCTGCCGTGACGGCCTCAAATAGTCGTTTGTCTGCATCTCGAACCTGAATACTCAGTTGGCAACCGCGCTCAGCTGGATTAGACGGAGTAATGATATTGATCTTATCTCCCGGAATCTGCTGAAGCAAGTACTCCAAGTACGCTGTAAGTCGCAATGCCTTTTTACGCAGATTGTTCATGCCGGCCTCAGCGAAAATTTCTAGCGAAGCTTTTATGGCTGCTAAAGACAAAATTGGAGGATTACTGAGTTGCCAGGCTTCAACGGTTGGTATTGGATCAAAATCATCTCGCATACCAAAACGGGTAGTCTTGTTATGGCCCCACCAACCCTCGAAGCGAGGAATATCGGGTGAACTGGCATGGCGCTCATGGACAAAACATCCAGCCATACTACCTGGGCCTGAATTTAGGTATTTGTAAGTACACCAGACGGCAAAGTCAGCACCACTATCATGTAGATTCAGCGGTACATTTCCCGCACCGTGAGCACAGTCAAAGCCTACCATACATCCTTGTTCATGCGCAAGCTTTGTAATCGCAGGCATATCGAAATACTGGCCAGTGTAATAATTCGTATTCCCCAGCATCACCAAGGCAATATTCGCACCTTCCTTACGAATAGTAGCCTCAATATCTTCCATACGCAAGCAGGATTCTCCTGCTCTGGGTCTTAGTTCAAGCAGGTGCTCAGCGGGATCATATCCATGGAAACGAAGTTGGCTAGATACTGCGTAACGATCTGACGGGAAGGCATCCGATTCAATCAAAATCTTCGTCCGGTTTCCTTTTGGACGGTAAAAGGAAACCATCATCAAGTGGAGGTTTACCGTAAGGGTATTCATGACCACCACTTCATTGGGCCTGGCTCCAACTACGGCTGCCATATGCTCGGTCAGAAACTCATGATATGGCAACCATGGATTACGCGCATGAAGGTGCCCTTCTACGCCAAGCATTGCCCAGTCCTTGAGTTCCTGGTCAATTTGATCCCGGCTAGACTTAGGCTGCAAGCCTAATGAATTTCCACAGAAGTACAGGAATGGCTCACCATTAGACTGAGTAGGAAGATGGAAGCGATCCCGGAAGTGTTTCAATGGATCCTGCTCGTCTTGCGCCTGGGCATACCCCAGATTCGCCTCGAAGGTTGATGTTAGTTCCGCTTTGCTTATACTCATGTTGCGTTCTGCTTCGTACTTAATTATTCGAATGTTCGGTCATTTGGTCAATCGCTATACCGTCGTTGGTTGTTCTCCGCGGATTCGCGTCAGGAGATCGGGGTTCTCATCCGCTCCGAGCCAGCGTAAAACGTTAGCTTCCCAAATCTCATCCCGTTGCTCTCCCGTAAGGATACCTTCATCAACAGCAAGGTCGAGTAACTTACCAGGGTAGGATGATTGTGGTTCGCTCTCCATCTCTCCCAATGGATATGGATCGTCCAAGCCCATCATAATCTGATCAGTGCCTTCGTTGCGCTTAATCATTAGCTCCAGGGAAAGGGTATCATGCACCAAGGTATCATAGAAGATATTCGGATGACCAACGGCCTTTCGTGGGTGAGACTTTCCTTCGAAAAGATCGGGGCGACCATCAAAACCTTGGATGCGTCGGCCGAGGTTAATCTGAGCCAATTGCCCGCCGTGCGCAAAACAAGTTCGCATATTTGGGAAACGCTCATGATATCCGTTCAGCGTATAGAAGTGATAAGCATCCGCACATTGGGCCAACATCCACACCAAATGGAATCGCCAGGCGGTATTTTCCAACTGGATGAACTTTTCACCGTCGTAAGGATGAATCTCAACTGCTAAACCAAGATCATTGGCCATTTCGAAAATCGGCTCCGTTTCTGGATCGAAAATCGTTCTCCAAGTACCCACACTGTCCATATAGTGTGTAGGCAGACAAAGGACCCGCAGGTTGAGCTGAGTTACGCAACGCTCAATTTCCCAAAGTGCCGAACGCACAAAACCAGCATGGATGACGAAGCCACATGTAAAGCGATTCGGATGATCCGCCTGGACCTTTGCATTGAAATCATTCTGCCAACGAAGCACTTGTTTCATCGTCTCCACCCGTAGGCCATTGCCATAGAGTTGGGATAGATTGAGCACCACTGCATGATCAATCTGGTGTTCATCCATCCATTCTAACTTCTCATGCAAGAAGAAACTCGAATCCGTAACCGGACGCTTCCAGTTCTTCTGCAACATAAACTTTCGATCCTCATCGATCCAGAATATCTCCTTCTCTTTCATGAAGGATGGAATCTGCTCCGGATAGGGCAGTAAATGTGAATGTCCGTTGATACGCATACGCACCATTTTTAGAGTTAAACGCTGGTTTCTACAGCTTCAATCCTATATGTGCTGGGTGAGCTTCCGCCAAACCAAAACCTCTAATTCAATACTATTTTTTCAAACTCGGTGGCTGCATTTGAGTACCGCAGTTATCGCATGTCCGTAATTGGGTATCGGAATAGTAACGATCAAAAATTACGGGCATATCCGTCTCGATATTATCGAGTTTGAAGGCCTCCTCGTACAATTTGTGTCCACAGTTTTCGCAGAACCACGCCAGGCCATCATCGGTGCCTTCCGGACGAGGCATCTCAATCACCAGACCAACTGTATTTGGCCCACGCTGAGGCGAATGTGGAATATTCGCAGGCAACAAGTAAATATCGCCTTCCCGGATATGAATATCCTTCTGTACGCCTTCATCAATGACTTTCAGGACAATGTCTCCTTCTACTTGGTAGAAGAACTCTGGTGTTTCGTTTAAGTGGTAGTCTTTTCTGGCGTTAGGTCCACCAACGACCATGACGATGTACTCACCATTGTCCCATACGCACTTGTTACCAACAGGTGGCTTAAGTAGGTGGCGATGCTCATCGATCCATTCCTTGAAATTGAACTTCGGCAACAACTTTGACATGTCTTCGAGTTATTATTAAGTAATCAATATTGTCTTACAATTCAACGCAGATATTCTTAGGTTCCGTAAAGAACCGAAGCGCTTCCCAGCCTCCTTCTCTGCCTACTCCTGAGTTCTTCACTCCACCAAAGGGTGTTCGTAAATCTCGGCGAAGCCAGGTGTTGATCCAGACGATTCCCGCCTGCAGATTTCTTGCCAATCGATGCGCACGATCTAGCTGTTGCGTCCAAATAGTCGCTGATAGACCGTACTCCGTACTATTGGCATATCCTAGCACTTCTGCTTCATCATCAAATGGCATGATGGTCACAACTGGCCCAAAAATTTCCTCTTGATTGGTGCGACAATCATGCGCTAGTCCTTCAATGATGGTTGGTGCTACATACCACCCCTCGCTATACTCGCCTTCCAACTGCACAGCATTTCCGCCGCAGAGAACAGTACCTCCCTCCTCTTGAGCGAGTTGGATATAGCTCATTATTTTCTCGAAATGAGGTTTGGAGACCACGGCCCCAACCTTAGTGTCTTCTGCATCTGGTGGCCCCACCTTTAATGTTTTAGCCCGTTCCACAAAGTCCGTCTTAAATTGATCATACAGCGGACGTTCTACGAAAATGCGAGAACCACAGAGACAGATTTGTCCTTGGTTAGCAAAGGAAGAGCGGACGGAAGTAGTGAGGGCTTTGTCATAATCGCAATCCGCGAAGATGATATTTGGGTTCTTGCCTCCCATTTCCAGCGAAAGCTTCTTGAACTTCGGTGCTGCCTTTTTTGCAATGATCGCTCCGGTACGAGTACTGCCCGTAAACGAAATAGCCTTGATACCGTCATGGCCCGTCAGTGCTGCTCCTAGTCGATGGCCGTAGCCATGTAGTATATTTAAGACGCCGGCCGGCAGACCTGCCTCCTGACAAATTTCTCCCAATAAATAGGCTGTCATGGGCGTAACCTCCGAAGGTTTTGCCACAACTGTATTTCCAGCAGCAAGCGCTGGGGCAATCTTCCAGGTAAATAGATAAAGTGGCAAATTCCAGGGAGATATACAGGCTACCACTCCTAGGGGCTGGCGCAAGGTGTAATTGAACCCACTGGCGCCCATATCGTGAGTAGCAGAGGAAAACTGGGTGATCGCCTGCGCGAAAAAACGGAAGTTAGTTGCAGCCCTGGGAATATCCACTTGACGGGCCAGCCATAACGGCTTACCGTTATCCATAGATTCAGCGGCAGCTAAATCTTCAAGACGCTCGGTAATTAGATCGGCGATTCGGTTTAGAATCCTGAAACGTTCATCGACAGTGGTGGCTGACCAAGCAGGAAAAGCTGCGGACGCAGCTTCATAAGCCTTGCTAACATCTGCATCGTCAGAATCAGGTGCCTCCGCATAGGCTTGGCCCCGAGCCGGATCATATATCGGAAGATATTGCCCTGACGCAGGCTCAAAGTATTCACCATTGATAAAATTTGCCAGACGCTTCATAAGTCAGTTATTGGGTAGAAAATAGAATTGCGCTCTATCTTCTTGCTGTTTTAATCCTCTTTTGAAGTATAGTAAAATCCAAGCTCCTTCACTAAGCGCGAGGGCAAAGCCGGCAGTTCAGAACGAGGGATGAGCAAAGTCGATATGTTATGCAGATCCGTAAAGATGTGGTGCTTGATGGCTGTTTGGCGCAGATAGGAATGGCCAGAGGAGCCTCCGGTTCCCGTCTTGCGGCCTAGCATTCTTAATACCATTTGGGCGTGACGGTAACGCCAGGTTGTTAGCAACTCATCGATATCAATCAAGCATAGCAAGAAGCGATATGGCCCTTGCAGCAGCGGCTCTTCATTATAGAGGTTGATCATCAGAGCCGCCAACATCGCATCATAGCTCAGTCGGAAGGTTCCTTTACCCTTTTCTTCGCTGTGTACGTGTGGGTCCAGAATCGAGCGGAAGTACGGATCCGTATTAGCCATCATTCGCAGACGACCTTCTTTCTCCTTTTCTGAAAGGTAGCTGGACGCGCGAATTGCTTCTGCTTCTTTCTCTACCATTCGCTCTACGGATGCTTTATAGTGCTCTAGAAATTCGAAACCTCCAAACCGCAGGAATGGAGTGCGTTCCAACCAATCTTCTACCGCAGCGAAGAGGTTATTGCCCTTTGCAATCTGGTTAAGCTCTTCTTGCTGCTCCTTGGTAAAGAAGGTAGCGTAATGGTAGTTGTTGTAGGTCATCCGGTCACTTTCCGGTAGGCCCAGTGTGTTTTCAACCTTGCGGAACTGAAAGCTCTGAAAGCCGGAAGCCGGGAAGAGATACTTGCGGAAATCCAAGAAGTCCAATGGAGTCATGGTCTCCATAATCCGGATATGCTCAATCAAGAGTTTGAAGATTTCAATTACCCGATTGAGGCGGGCGATGGAAGTGCTAATGTTTCGCTCGTCCACCTTATTCGTTTGGAACATCTCCACCACAGAGCCTACTTCATGGAGAATCTGCTTAAACCAGATCTCATAGCTCTGATGCACAATGATGAACAGCATCTCATCATGGGCGGGCTCTGGCTCTAACTCAGCACTCCGAGGATGCTGAGCATCCAATAATTTGTCTAAGCCTAAATATTGGTGGTAATGAACCGTACTGTATTTCTTTGGTTCGTCGCTCATTGGTATAATTTGGTTATCCCCTAAAGGATGGATTGTAAACTAAAATTGCCAATTCGATTTCGAATACTTGCTGCACCTTCCTGAAGTATTTCCAGATAGTCGTCCAAGGCGTGTTCTCGAAAGCGATTTGCGGGTCCAGCAGCGCTCAAGGCTGCTACTAATTCGTCTTGCTGATTAAATACAGGCACGGCTACGCAAATCAACCCCAACTCAAGCTCTTCTCTATCCAGTGCATAACCTCGTTCCCGTATCTCCACTAAAGAGGCAGACAGTTCCCGTTTTTTCGTGAGCGTATGCGGTGTATAGCCTTGCAAGTCAATACTAGTCAGCAAGGCCTTTTGTCGTTCTGCAGGTTGATGAGCAAGGAGCACCTTACCCAGTCCCGTGCAATGAACAGGACTATAAGTACCAATCGTCGAATTGAGCTTTAGACCTTTTGGGCTCTCTACCTTATCAATCATAAACACTTTCCCCGATCGGAGTATGCCCAGATGTACCGTCTCAGAGATATTCTCTGCGACTTCCAATAGCGCTGGATGGGTCTGATGGATGAGTGCCTGCTGAAGCTGGACACGATGCCCTAACTCGAATAACTTCAAACCTAATGTGTAGCGTTCCGTAAGTGTTTCTTTACGGAGTACACCTAAGGTTTCCAGGGTAGCCAACATGCGGTAAATAGTACTCTTATTCTGCCCTGTGTGCTGCGCTAATTCCCTCACCCCCCAACTAGGACGGTTAGAAGTAAAATGATCAAGAAGATCAAAAGCCTTGATGACAGAATGATTAAGTGTTTTCACCGCAAGGTGTTTCAATATATGAAACGATGTTTTGCTATGTGACTAAGGTACGATTTTTCCAGGGAGACTTTTTAGAATCAGAAGCTTTTTTATTGAGCTGTAAAGTCAATTGCTTTGTGTTAAGGGACTACAGCCCAAAATCACTAAAAGAAAGGTCCTTTGTTATTGGTGAATGTACTCGGCTCACCGCTCTTTTCTTGAACGAACTTGTACATACCATAGCTAAAGATAAGTAGGCCGATTCCTTGCAGTATACGATTGGCTTGAGCCACAAGCATATAATGATCGAACAAGATCAAGGAGGAGAGGATCGTACTCCCCAGTATACCCAGCAAAGCACCTAGAACAAAGAGGCCAGAACCAAGCCCAATGACACCATGGTAATTACCGATGCGGTGATACCGGACATAATGCCCAGTTAAACCGATAAAAGCTGCGGCAATCAAACTAGGTATTCCAACGAGGGAGTAAAAGTAGAACTCGAGATCTTCCATAGGGCAAGAGGCTTCGATAGGTTAAACAAAGACGCTTGCCAATTGCTACTCAATGCGGTTACCACATCAGCATCACATCCCCACTCAATTGCACCCGCTCTTCATTGGCATAGCGTAATTCTAATATATAAATATACACGCCTTGCGCCAATAGATCACCGTTCTTGCGTCCGTCCCATTGAAACTTACTGTCACCGAGCAGGCCTGAAGCTTGCTCAAAAACAACGCCCCCCCAGCGATCAAAGACGATAAACCGTTCCACTTCTACATTTGCCACCCCACTTGACAGTGGCGTAAAGAAGTCGTTCACACCATCTCGATTGGGGCTGAATACATTAGGCACATAGACTGGGCAGTTCTCGGCTGGGATGTCTACTTGGAGTGCAGCCGTACATCCAAATTCATCCTCCGCGACTATGGTATAAGAACCAGGTGCTAATCCAGTAATTGATTCTGGCTTAGCGGCAATTTGCCCATTTACGGTAACGGCAATTATCCCGGTGCCACCAGTAGCGTCCACATTGAGCTCGCCATTATTATCTGAGCAACTGCTTGGCGTGAAGTCGAGCACATTTAAGGACAGCGCAGGGCTATCTTCAAGGGTTACAGTAGCAGTAGCTGTGCATCCGTCCGCGTCAATTACTTCTACATTATAGCTTCCGCTTTCGAGATTAGTGACGAAGGGTAATGCCGAGCTAGGAAGCCCATTCACCACGTATTCTATTGGTGCAGCGCCTCCGCTGGCAGCGATACTCATCGTACCGTTGGCCAAACCACATCTCGCATCGGTTACCGTAATAGAGTCAATTGCTATTTGTGTGCTCGGCAGAATTGTAGCACTGCTTTCTACAGTACAACCCGCAAAGTCTTCCACGAAGATGTCGTAGTCACCGGCCGGCAAATTAGCGAAAGTGTTGCTGGCCTGAACAGGACCGCCGTTTATACTATAGTTAAGTGGCGATTGACCTCCAACGACTACGATAGTCAAATTACCATTATCCTCTCCACAAGTAGTTGATGCTATGTCGAGCTCATCAATCACGGGTGGTGCAATACTCCCAAGGTTGGCCATGGTCGTAGCACTACATCCTAAGGCATCCACTATTTCCAGTTGATAACTTCCATCAGAAAGCCCCATAGCGATCAACCCGGTTGTAGAGAGCATTCCATTCAAATAAAACTCATAGGGCGCTATTCCTCCTTCTACGACCACTTCAATTTGCCCGTTGCTCTCACCGCAAACTGTATTTGTAATCCGCAACTCCAGGATAGTAGGCACGTTGGCGTCTGGTGTTACTAGCTGAGTTCGAACACAGCCAACTTCATCTTGTACGTATACGGTGTACTCTTGGAGCGCAAGATCAGTAAAGCTATTTCCTGCTTGGTAATTGATGCCATCTAGAGAATAGCTCAATGCACCAACACCACCGCTAGCTTGCACGCTGATTCCTCCGTTCGCTGATCCGCAATCAAATCCTGTGGTAGCCACATCATCAATGAACACTGGGTTTGATCCCAAAAATTCAAATGTGCTCGCTCCTCCGCTGACCTGCAGCGGAATAGAACAGAAGAAATCCAAGGTTTCATCCTCGAAATTCACTTCGTACACACTGGCTGCATTATCCGTTAAGGCGTACACGGATATCTCTTCGCAGCTAGCAGCATAAGAAACCACACCGAAAATTCGACCAAGGACACTTCCATTAATTGCTACTGAGCTATTGGCAGGGTTATCAATATCAACTAGAACAATATTGTCATTTTCCGCAGCCATATACAGCTCACCTTCGTAGAAGGTCAAATCTCCTTCCGCACCAAAGCCGACATTACCGAGAAAAACACCGGTATCAGACATTAAGTCATATCGATAAAGGTCTCCTCCCAGACCGCAGACGTAGAAGATTCCTTCAGCCGAAATAGTAAGAGCGGTGAATAGCTGAGCAGAATTTACCGGCAGCGTGTGAATAAGATTCGCAGTTCCATTTGCGATATCGATCTCAAATAAATCTCCGGTAGAACTGACGGAATAGAGATTACCATTAGGGTGAAAACTGATATCGGTAGAACTGGTAGGCATGACACCAATCTGATCATAGCTACAGTCTTCAAGGTTAAGCCGGTAAAGTAAGTTATTAAGGGTGCTGAGAAAGATTTCCTGACTGGACAGTTGAACACTAATGAAGAGCATGAAGCTCATCAGGAAGGATATGCGCATAAGGTTTTGGGGATGTTGTACGGTACAAAGATAGCTCATTTAACGGGATGAAAAGCTAAGGAATGGTTAATGCTACGGACAAAAAAGCAACATTAACCAACCTTTTATAAGCGATATAGTTCAGGCTTTAACCTCAACTACTCCGTAATCTTTCACGAACTTCCATCAGGGCAAACCCCAACAAGTTTGTCCCGTGCCATTGTGCGGGATCCTTAGCGCGAGAATCTTGTTCTACCATACCGATTCCCCAGATGAAATCATCCGGAGCCGCTTCTACAAGAGTGCGCTCTCCCGTGTTGAGCAAAAACGCCTTAAGTTTCGCATGTTGAGAGAACTTATGATAATTGCCCTCCACCACAATATTGAACGCTGAACTATCCCAAAGTTCCTGCTGAAATCCTTTCACCTGCCGACCAATCTTCTTAGCTCCGAGTGGCCCTCGAACTTTCAGAATGCGTTGTCGTGCCCCCTCATCCTTAAAGAGCGCCGCTTTTTCAGCCATCATCCAGTGTTCTGCAGTCCGGTAGTAGTCATCTTGGTAGACAAATCCTTGATCATACCATTGGGAGAAGCAGCTCTTACTCAGTGCTCCATCTGCCCGTCTGCGGTGGCCCCAGAAGAAGAGGAAATCCAAATCTTCTCCGGAACGCTGTTTTTCGATTAGGTTATTTATTCTATCCGTCATTTTTATTCTAGGTGTTTAGGCCTGTACCAACTGTACACGCTCTGGTGCCAGGCCCAAACTAGCTATGGCACCACTGTTAAACTGAAGAAAATCTTGTTCTATACCATCACTGAAGATCACTCCACGTTCTGGCATTTGCGAAGTTAACTCCAAGCGTTCCGTTGAGCGAACTCTACCTGCAGAAAGCTCAATCTGCGAAGTCTTGCTAGCGAACGGTTCCCGTACTGCAAAAAGCAACTCTTCTCCCTCCATCTGCGGTGGTGCCCACTGTTTAGGGCCTCCAAAAGCTTGAGCCACGCCCTGCACCATATTGAATACCGAACTCATCCAGGCAGTGGAGCCCGCTTTGGTACTTAGTAGTAGGCCGCTAGAAGAATGCCATGCTTCTTGCTCGCGGAAGGAGATTTTGTAACGCGCTGAGGTATGACTAGCTGCCCCGACAAACAACTCATTAAACGCCAGTAGACGTTGGCCATCCTGCAAACGTGCCTCTGCTAAGGCAATTTCCCGAGTACTATAGCCTCCCTTCAGGACCTGCCATACCGCTATCACAAAGTTGCGCGGATTGAACGGCAACAGCACACCATCGTACCGGCTTTCATCCGGATTGATAGCCACTATCGGCCGACTTCCAACGTACTTGGCAGTATTAGCCACTAACCCATCTTGCCCTACTGTGACCACCAAGTGCTGCTCCGAAAACAAGTAAGTCGAAACAAACTCACGTTCCAGCAGCTTGTACTTCATAATCGCCCCTAATTTACGCTGGACCTCATCCAAGGAAGCGTAGTAGGTTTCGTGTTCTTGCTCATAGAAGGAAAAGTCGCCACCATTGGCTTCGATGTAGAAGCGGGCTTGGGCCCGAGTATTGTACCGGGCCACAAGTTGCTCCAAGCGCGTTTTTGACTTTACAACTATGGCGTATTCAATCTGACTCATGACTGTCGACTGATCAAATTCTCAAGGAGTTCCGGACTGATGTTCAGATTGCCAATCTTAGATGCGTTCTCAGCCAACTCCCGGAAGGCCAGGCTGAGGTTCAGGCGAGGGTCTGGATTGTTGGTCAGTGCAGTGATCAACTTCCAGTCTAGCTCCCGATAAGGTGCCAGCGTTGTATCAATTACGTAGGCCTGGGTATCAGCCAGTTTCCGATCGTTGATACTCTTCTGTTCTACCAAGGTTTGGCGTTGCTTCTCGAGTTCAATATTGCCTTCCATCTTCATCTCATTGAGCTGTCGGCGGTTGTCATGTTGGACTACCTCTAGCTCCATCTTCTTCTCCACAATCTGTTTCTGTTTCTCCTGGACGGCAATCTCTGTATTGAGTTCCGATTCTTTAATCCGGCGTTCTTGTTCTACCGCAAAATTGCGGCGTTCATAGATGGCTTCATCGGCTTGTTGTTGCAAGCGCTCCCTAGTCTCTGTTTCCAGTGCTCTGGCCATCTCGGGAACAGCCCGAATCGCTAGCACATTTACTCCGAGAATCTTTAGGCCCAAAAGTTGGACCATTGGTGATTCGGACAAGCCTTTCCGGAGTTCTAACTCTAATTCCGCTGCAGACTTCAAAGCGGTAGACAAATCCATTTGATTAATCAGATTTGACACGGCTGTCTGAGCCTCATTAATGGTACGCTGGTTAAGCTTCTCGAGGTCATTGCGTTTGTAATGTCCCTTTTCATTGACGGTAAAGTCCAATGCATCAGCTAATTGCTGTGGCTCATCAATCTGGTAGCTGATCTGTCCCTGTATGGTAAGTTGTTGAAAGTCAGAGGTTGTTTCCTTAAACACAAAAGGTAGATCGTTACCACCCAGCGGAATAGCCACTATTGAACTATTCGGCCGGAAGTAAAAGAAGGACAAGCCCCTACCCTCGCGGTGGAGCTGTCCGTTTTTAAAATGCATGACGTAGGTCATGGCGTCAAATTGTACGTGCTTAAATCCAAACATAGCGCATTGATTTTTTGGGGTGTTAACAGGATCCAACTTAGTTTACAAAACAAACTAAGTATATTGATCACAATAATACATGATCTTAGTTTAAGAAGCAAACTAAGTACTAAAAAAGTTCCGCCAAAAAATATTTTTGCTAGAAATTTAAGGGACGCGCTGACGATTCAGATGCAACACAGCTTTCTCCAAGCCACCTACAGTCAACGGATACATGGGGAAGAAACTCTTGATAACACTTACTGTAAAGGCGTACTCCCAGTAGCGTTCACGTAGTGGGTTCAGCCAAACAGCTTTAGGAAAGCGCTCTACGATTGATTGCCAGTTGGCAATGCTTCCCTGGGATAATTCATATGGCGCCATATCGGCATCGCCGATTACAAAGACATGATAATCGGCGGCGTTGGCCAGGATGCGTTCAAGTGGCTCGTAGTTGCGGCGAGCAGCATCGGTATAGGCTCCGTTATAGATGGTATTGTGGAAATAGTAGGTCTTCAGGTCGTGAGCAAAACGGCGCTTCATTTTCGAAAAGAGCTTCAAGACGACCCGCACATAGGGCGTCATAGAGTGCCCACCATTATCTACCAACAGAAGTGCTCTGAGTTTTTGTTCCTTCTTATCCTTTTCTACCGGAAGGAACAGGCCACCTTGTTTCACCCCCTCTCGAACTGTTTCAGGTATATCCAACAAGGTCCTTGCCGACTCTTCTTCAATTCCCTTGAGGAAAGACAAAGCAACATCGATATTATCATCCTTCAGCGGCATCTTCCGATCAATCGGATAAAACCGGCGATCACCAATGACTTTTCGGGCCATCTTCCCCCCTCCTACTCCACCGAGTCGGATACCTCCGACAGCACCACCACCATGGCCGTAAGGAGAAATTCCACCTTGTCCAATCCAGTGACTTCCACCGCCATGCCTCGTTTTCTGATGCTTGGCAATTTCACGCATGCGTTCCAGGAGTTCCTCTAAAGTCATATTGCTGTAATCAGCTGCCTGCTGGAGCAATCGCTCCTCTTCCTCAGAGAGTTCACCATCTTCAATCTCTTCATCCTGGTCCTCTAGTTCTGGATTATCCTCGCGAAAAATCTTCTCACCATCAAGCACTTGCTGAATATCATAGCTGCTTAGATGTATTTGCTGAAGAAAGAGATCGATCAGATCTTCATCCGTTTCTTCCTCGTCTAGTTCTTCCCGCTCTAGCCATTCCTGATAAATGCGAGAACGTTGTATGGCTTGCTCCAGCTTTTCGCCAGGCAAAAAGTCAATGGTCAGGAAGTATTCGTAGAATGCTTCGGTGAAGGGGCCATAGTCCTTCGGAGCACTCGTTATCAAGCCTTTCAATACCAGATACAAATCGCCGAGGGTGCGTACCAGCCCGCGCTCCAAGCTTTTGCGCAACAGCAGCAAAGTCCTCACATCAGCCTGAAGGCCGTGTTTCCGAAATGCATGTGGCAAAGAATCGAACATTGGTTAGATGGTTAGATGGTTAGATGGTTAG
>CAJXOS010000027.1 GCA_913057725.1 uncultured Lewinella sp. | reverse complement strand
ATGGGCTGCACTAACGAAGCCTACCTCGTAGCCAGAAGGCCCCAGGTATACCCCGCGCTGTAGTAACTCGTGGTGAAGCACCTTAAACCGTTCCATGCTGGCCGGATCAATTTGATCTGCTGCAGTAATTCGCTCCTTCGTGAAGGCCACCCAGAAAATAGAACCAATGTGTGGAATGGTCACATCATAACCACGTTCATCACAGTGAGCCTGTATGCTAGCCGCAAATCGAGCGGTCTTTTCTGCCATTCCTTCGTAGAAGCCTTCTTCCAAGCATTGCTCTAGTGCTGCATAACCAGCTGCCATAGCTACGGGATTTGCCGACAAGGTACCTGCTTGATATACTGGACCATCAGGAGCAATGTGTGACATGATTTCAGCGCTAGCGGCATAAGCCCCCACTGGGAATCCACCGCCAATAATCTTACCAAAGGTCATGATATCTGGCTGAATGCCATAGTAGCCGGCAGCCCCTTCGAAGCCAACTCGGAAACCTGAGATTACCTCATCGAAGATCAAAAGTACATTGTGCTTGTAAGCCTTAATACGTAGGCACTCCAGGAAGCTCTTGTCTTGTAGAAGGAGCCCGTTATTCGCAGGAACAGGTTCCACAATGATACAGGCAATATCATGGCCATGCTCTGCCAGCGTTTGCTCTAGCACTTCAGGGTCATTCAACGGAATGACAATGGTTTCTTTAGCAAAAGACTCAGGCACACCTGCAGAGCTCGACGTACCAAATGTCGCTAACCCTGATCCCGCTTTCACGAGCAGGCTATCTACATGTCCATGGTAGCATCCATCGAACTTAAGGATTTTGTTCTTACCAGTCACCCCACGCGCCAGGCGTAAAGCTGACATAACCGCTTCTGTACCGGAGCTCACAAAGCGGATCTTATCGATATAAGAGTGGTTGTCCAAAATGAGTTTACCCAACTGATTCCCCATGCGGTTAGGGGTACCAAAAGAAGCTCCTTTCCCAACGGTCTCCACCACCAGGTCATGAATACGCTTGTTGTTGTGGCCATGAATGAGCGGCCCCCAACTGCAACAGAAATCCAGATAAGTGTTGCCGTCTTCATCGGTCATGCGACAACCATTACCCTCACGGATAAATAATGGCGGACCAGAAACCGACTTAAATGCGCGAACGGGAGAGTTCACCCCTCCTGGGAAATACTGCTTTGCTTCTTCAAACAACTCGGCGGAAGCCGTACGGGTAATACGATTGGTAAAATCCATCTATGACATTTTGTACCGCCGCAAAGGTACGCTTTCGGCAGTAGCAGGAGGGGCTAAAATTGTCAGTCTTGTATCAAAGAAACTAGGCTATAGTCTTCCAAGGCAGGGTTTGTAAAAAATTGACGGTGCTATTTTTTTGACTCACAAGGCGAAAACCGCAGGCATAGCCCTAGCTACGGCGAGGATTTTCAACGCAGTGAGACGAAAAAAGAGTAAGTCAAGATTCACACCACGTAGTAGCACCGCAGGTAGATTTTGCCTTGGAGGACTATAAACGTTCTCGTAGCAATTTATTGGCCTGCTTGGGGTCTGCTTTTCCCTTCGATTGCTTCATAACCTCTCCCATAAACAGACCGATAAGTCCTTTCTTGCCATTCTGGTAAGCCTTCACTTTATCCGGAAAAGCCGCAATAGCAGCATCCACCCAAGCCGATAGTTCATCGGCATCGTCCGACTGTAGCCAGTTATTAGCAGTAGCCAAGGCCTCCGCTTCTTGATCCGGCTGCGCGACCATAGCGGGAAACAGCTCTTGGTAAGCTATCGTGTTACTAACCTTCCCATCCTCGATCAACTGGATAAAGCCTGCTAACTGCTGAGGGCTCAGTGGAAACTCAGCAAGGTTTTTACCTTCTTCCTTAGTCCAGGGCAGCAGCTTGTTGATTACCAAATTGGCCGCGGCCTTATACGTTGGAGTAGCTTCTGCCAATTGTAGGAAGTAACGCGCAGGCTCAGGTTCGGCCGTCAACAAATTGGCATTGTATTCTGAAAGGGCATACTTCGCTACCAGCTCCTCTTTCAACACCCACGGCAATGCCGGCAGGCTAGCTTTAATTTCATCCACCTCCGCCTGCTGAAGCACAACTGGCGGAAGGTCAGGATCTGGGAAGTAACGATAATCATGCGCATCTTCCTTTGATCGCAACGGGCTAGTCACACCGGTTGCCGGATCAAAGTTTAGCGTTTGCTGCGCTACGGTTCCACCAGCTTCTACGATCCTCTTCTGACGCTCCACCTCATAGGCGATCGCCTTACGAGCATAGCGCATCGAGTTGAGGTTCTTGATCTCACAACGGTTCCCGAAATAGTCTGCCCCCATTGGTCGAATAGAGACATTGCAATCACAGCGCATACTCCCTTCTTGCATATTACCATCCGAGATTCCCAGATAACGCACCAACTGCCGCATGGCCGTCATCAGTGCATCCACTTCTTCAGCAGAACGCAAATCCGGCTCCGTAACAATTTCAAGCAAGGGCGTACCAGCACGATTGAGGTCTATGTAGCTATAAGGGTCATCACTATCGTGCATCGACTTCCCAGCATCTTCCTCCATATGAACGTGATGTATACGCACATACTTCACCTCCTCTCCTACCGTAATAGGGATTCGCCCACCCACACAAACGGGTCGAGCATCCTGGGTAATCTGATAGCCTTTCGGCAAATCCGCGTAGAAATAATTCTTGCGATCGAAGTTATTGCGGAGGTTAACCTCACTATCTAATGCCAGTGCTAGTCGGATAGCATGATCCAATTGCTGGCGATTAAGCCGTGGCAACGTTCCCGGATGCCCCAGGGAGATAGCGCTAATCTGCGTATTCGGATCCGCCCCAAAGCGCACTTCATCTGCACAAAATGCCTTCGACTTAGTGCTTAACTGCACGTGTATTTCTAGACCAATTACCGTTTCGTAAGCCATAGCTGGAATATCAGTACGATTTTAAGCGCGTAAAGGTAGTAGGCCGGGCTGGTTTAGGCAAGATTAGCAAGGAGGGGAATTACGACGGCAATTTCATAAATAAAAAGTTTAATATTTTATTAAGTTACATATTTTTATTAGATTTGTACCGGAGTTGAAATACTCCTCAACAACACTACCTCTCTTTTTCTGACCAAATGGGGTAGTCTTCAATTGACAAATCTAATACTTAAGCAGTTGTACTCCGCGGGTAATGGACTGCAGAAAGTAATGTTCAACGTAACCATAGGATATGATGGCCTGATTAATGTATTGTCATTGATCAGGATAATGATCCCATGCTATTTCTGAGGGTTCAGAAATGGTCATGTCCAGGACCAGGTGAGGGTGGGCCCGCCGGAGGCGGTATGCCTTCAAAGTATTCTTAACATAGGAGTCGGCTCCTATAATTGCACAAACGCTTAAGTCCCTCCAAACAATAATACCCTACAACAACCTTACCCCTAGTCCATGCCCATCTCCTAATCGCAGCAGACCATTCTCCAAAACAAAGCCCCCTGCCACTAAATCTCTTGCCAGGTCCAGACTTCCATCCAGATCCAGGTATTTGGTCGCTGGGCTAGATAAGGCGGTATGCAATGCAGCAGTGATCGAAACAATACTCTCGTCGTTGCAACCCCACATGAGGTCAATGCCACTGCGTTCTGCGACAAAGGCAATTTGGCGCGCCTCACTTACACCACCACATTTCATCAATTTGATATTGAAGATGCCGTACGGATGAGGATCATGAGCCAGCTTCAGTGCATCGGTAGCGTGGTGTAGATCTTCATCAGCAGCACATAGTTTGCGAAGATGTTCTGGCAGAGCCAGCTGGGCATCGATACCACTCAGTCGATCTTCTTCCTTCACCTTTCCGCGGGCGTGGCCTGCTGGGAAAGGTTGCTCGTAGAATTCTACGTCCATAGCTGCTGTTGCGGCAGCAAACTGCTCCAACTCTTTGGGCTGATAGCCTTGATTACCATCAACTCGAATCTTGACCTCAGCGCCCACTGCTTCTCGCAGTTTGGAGAACACCTCTACATCCTGCTCCACACTTCGCCCGGTCTTTAATTTGATCACGCGAAAACCCGCCGCCATATGCTCACGAGCTTGTTCCAAGGTTTCTGCTACTTCACCAATGCCAATAGTGATAGAAGTGGGCAACTCATTATGCACTGCACCCCACCAGTCAACTAGACGCATCTGCTGCGATTGGCAAAAGGCATCGTGTAGCGCCACATCTACAGCCGCCAAAGCCGCAGGGTATTGAAGAATTTGCCTACGTATTTGCTTCAGCAATGCAGGAAATTGAACTATGGGCGCACCGTGTAAGATTGGCTCTACTACTTCGCGCAATGCCTGAACACTATGAGCCACAGACTCTCCTGTAACACCCTCTGATGGAGCGGCACATCCTACACCAACCATCCCATTATCGAGGTGGATTAATAGGAACACATTTTCTACACTAGAGATCGTACGATAGGCAATCGTGTAGGGCCGCGTAAGTTCTAGGTTCTCTCTCAGGACTTCTACCTTCTTGATTCTCATATCTGAATAGCTTCAATTACAATTCTTGATTACGACGCTCCATTCATCCACGCCTCGATCTCCGACGCCTCAATCGGCACCCGAGCACTTAAGTCTATAGGCCCCTTTTCTGTGACCAGGATATTATTCTCCAGCCGGATCCCTATTTTCTCTTCTGGTATATAGATGGCTGGCTCGCAAGTGAACACGTTACCAGCTTGAACAGGCTCATATCGCAAACCAGGATCATGTACATCTAAGCCCAAGTGGTGGCTCGTTCCATGCATGAAGTATTTCTTGTACGCAGGTTGCTTCGGGTCCTGATTTTTTACATCTGTACTATCTATTAGCCCCAGTGCGAGTAGCTCGGCTTCCATCAAGCGTCCCACCTCTCGGTGATACTCATCTAGATCTGTGCCAGGCAGCAACATCTTTATCGACTCTCTTTGTACCTTTAGCACTGCATCATAAACGGCACGCTGACGCTCACTAAATCGACCGCTCACCGGAATAGTGCGCGTAATATCTGCCGCATAGAAAGCATATTCCGCACCGAAATCCATGAGCAGCAATTCGCCTTCACGGCAGGGCTTGTTGTTATTAGTATAATGTAACACACAGGTATTTGCGCCACTAGCTATAATCGGATCATAGGCGTGCCCGGTAGCTCGCTGCTGCAGGAAACTGGCAGTAATCGTTGCCTCCACCTCGTACTCTTGCACCCCAGGCTCCAACATTTTCAGCACCTCCGTAAACGCTTGCCCAGTAATATTTACAGCTTGCTGAATCGCATCAACTTCGGCCGGTGACTTCACCATGCGCAGTCGTTTCACCAATGGTCCACTACGTTGGTACTGGTGTGCTGGATATTGAGCATTTAGTTGTTGGGCCATCCGTTGATTACGCGTCAGTACGGGGCTATGGAAACGATCATGTTCATCCAGATTGAGGTATACCCGTTCGCTCAGCAAAATGAGCTCCCGCAGAATAGCCTCATACTCATCCAGCCATAACACCTTTTCAATACCACTGAAACGTCGTGCCTTGGTTGGCGTTAACTGCTCTCCCTCATAGCGAAGTAGCCTTTCATTTGGTTTTCGGATAAAGAGAACCTCCTCGAAACCCGATTTTGTACAGCCCGGAAATAGGAGTAGCACGGTCTCTTCTTGTTCTATACCACTTAGGTAGTACAAGTCATTATTCTGGCGAAAAGGAAAAAAAGTGTCTCCTGAGCGCGGCATTAAATCATTGGAATGAAAGATGGCTAAGCTACCTGTCGGTATCTGTTCCATAAAACGCTGCCGATTGAAGCGGAACAGCTCACTCGGGAGTGGATAATATTTCATGCGTAATTGCTGAATTCAGTAAAGTAGGTTCTACTCACAGCAAAGGTAAGAAGCATTACAAAAGGAGAATCCGGCTTGATCTAATGTAAATTTAATGTTAACTTTGTGTAAATTTAATGTATTGTGAAGAGTAAGATATTTGAAGAAAAGCAGGTTTTTAAAGGTACAGATCTATTGATCGTCAGTTCATTATGCTTACTGCTGCTAACACTTGGCTTTTGGCAAAACGTAAGCACCAATGACTGGGGACAGTTGCCAATTCAAGCAATAGTAGCCTTCCTACTTGTGCTGGCTGCTACTGGCCTTTGGCTTCGCAGTCTTATGCGTAGGACCCAAAGCAACGTTATTACCGGCAAATTCTTGATCTGCAAAATCAGCAGTTGGCAAAAACATAAACGCAAGGTAAATCTGAAGAATATTAAGCGTGTCAGTATTATCGAAACCTCACTTAGTGCCCAGTGGGGCGGTGGTAACCTCAACTACTCCGATGAGGAATTTTGGGCTATAAACGGCAGGAATGGCCTCGCGATTAGCACGAAGGATGGTCAGCAGATCTTTATTGGGTCACAAAAGCCACACCTCATGGCCAAGGCACTGAAGAAAGCGATAAAGCGTCGGAGTACTTAATGCCGCTCGTCACCTCCTAGTTCGTTTACGTTTGGCTTTCGCCTTAATGAAAAGGGTCTGCTCTGAAGCCACCATAAGTTGGCGATCCGTCAGGAAGTCAACAGCTTCATATTGAGTTGCTACGACAAAAGATATCCTCCTAGATTGTATTCGACCTTTTAGAAAATGGCCATCTGGATAATCCCGGAGGAAATACAAATTGGCTGCGGAATAGGGTATGAAGCCCAGTCGCTTGGTATAGTAGTATGCCAAGAGTGCTACGGCGCCCGTCTCAGGATGAATTGCTGCGGCCGTCACCACTCGCTTACGCAACGCCAAGCTATCTCGCAACACCGCAGTTTGCCCTCCTCCTACTGCTGGCACCACATAATGGTACGTCATTAGCTTAGCACGACTAATTCTGTGCTTCGTAAAAAGATGGAAGGTATCCTGATGTATGAAGAAGGCCTCCGTATCATGCCGCGCCTGATTTGGAAACTGGAACGGAAAACTGTCTACCTGTTCCGTTTGTGGATCGTAGCGATAGATAATCAAATCATCACGAACGCGTCGATTATCACCAAAATCACCGAGATACAGACGTCCCTCGGGATCACAGCTCAGATCTTCCCAATCTCGATTTCGAACGCCAATGTTTTTCTCGTAAAGGAGTTCTCCTGATCGGTCAGTAAGGAATATTGTCGCGTCATTACCGCCGTCATTATGCCACCAGAGACTATCAGGCGTCACCGCTGCCAGGCCAGAAACCTCTCTTAAATCAAAAGGTAATCGGAAGCGTTTTGGACCTAGGTTTTCCTGTGCGGATAAACTTCCAAAATGAGTACAAATCAGTAGAAATAAGGCGCATAAACGCACTCCACAAAAACTTTTTTTCATTTTTTTTGACCGTTTTTCATCCGCCGAAAAAAAGGTATATGACTAAACCAAACTACGTTTTCCAGTGAAGTTGAAGTTTTTAGCATCGCCCAAAGATATGTGGTCAATCGTAGAATAACGCAAAGGAGTTTTGGAGCTAAGTTCAATTTCTACTAATTCTGTATGGTATTTGGTATATTAAGCAAAAGGGGGACAGACAGATTGTACGATGCTTAAGCGCAAAAGCGCAGCCCAACCTCAGCACCTAACAATAAGTTTTACAGGCACTTAGCTACTTCGCCGCTGACCTAGGTCACCAGATTTAACCTTGTGTTTACGTATCTTTGCAGTGGATCAAAGGGTCCGATCTCGGTGATTTTTTTGTTGAGAAACATCAAACTTATACTGTGAGTCTGAATAAACTATCCAATACCGTGTCCGCTACTCTGGCCGAGCGTCAAGAGATTCTACAGGACTACTACATCTGCTGTTTAAGTCGAGAACTAAGCCTGGTTATTCGCCGGGATGTACTCACTGGACGCGCCAAATTTGGCGTATCAGATGACGGTAAGGAAGTGTATCAGATTGCCATGGCAAAAGCCTACCGTAAAGGTGATTGGCGTTCCGATTATTACCGTGGCCACACCCTACTCTTGGCTCTCGGATTAGCTGAGCCGCAAGACATACTCGCTCAGTTGTATGCCGACCCCAACAATGATCCTTTCAGCGGAGGTCGTCAGATGGTAGGTCACCACATGACCCCCAACACCAATCAAGATGGAGATTGGCTCAACCAAATGGAAGGCTTCAATCTATCTTCAGATATCTCTACAACGGGAGGCCAGATGGCTCGCGCCACAGGATTGGCATTCGCCAGCAAAGTGTACCGTGATGCTGAGCACATGGATCGCCCAACATTTACCAAAGATGGTAGTGAGGTATGTTTCTGCTGCATTGGTGACGCCAGCACGAGCGAAGGCGCTTTCTGGGAAAGCATGAATGCTGCTGGTGTACTACAGATTCCAATGGCCGTAACAGTAGTTGACGACGGATATGGAATTTCTGTACCTACCGAATATCAGACTATAAAAGGAAGCATCAGTGAAGCACTAGCCGGCTTTGCTGCTGACGATAACAACGGTGGCATTGCCATCTATAAGTTGAAAGGTTGGGACTACCCATCTATGTGCGATGCCTATCAAGAAGGTATCGATGCGATGCGTAAGACCCACCAACCGGCACTGTTCCACGTTGCCGAACTTACCCAACCTCAAGGCCACTCTACCTCTGGCTCTCATGAACGCTATAAGAGCAAGGAGCGCCTGGAGTGGGAACAAGAGTACGACTGTAACAGGCAGTTCCGTCTTTGGATGCTGGCTACTGAAATTGCGGAAGAAGAAGAGCTACAAGCGCTAGAACAAAAAGCAAAGCAAGCTATTGCTGAGGCGCGCAAGATTGCCTGGGAGAACTTCCGGGGCCCCATCAAGGAGCGTCTTACTAAGCTGCAGCAGCTATTGGCAGCCCTTCCTGCTCATGATAAGCTAGACCACTACCGCAAGGAACTACAACAGATGCGGACACCAAGTCGGGCAGAGATGCTGGCCTTGGCTCGTCGCGTTCATCTTTTGTTCCGTGGAGATGATTCTGCTCAAGCCTTAGCGCAATACATCAAGGAGGAAAAACGCGAACTCCAGCAAACCTATAACCAGCATCACCTGAGCGAAAGCCCAAAGGCGGCTCTTCGCATCCCAGCTGTTGCACCAGCTTACGAAGATGATGTTGAAAGCCTCAATGGCTACGAAGTCATCAATCGGTTCTTCGACCGAGCATTGGAGCGCATCCCTGAGCTCTATGTCTTTGGTGAAGACGTTGGTAAGATTGGCGGAGTGAATCAAGGCATGGCCGGTTTACAAGACAAGTACGGCGAGCATCGTGTGTTTGATACCGGTATCCGCGAATGGACGATCGTTGGGCAAGCCATTGGTATGGCAATGCGCGGTTTGCGTCCCGTTGCAGAGATCCAGTATCTCGACTACTTGATCTACGCCTTCTCTCCCCTATCTGATGATTTGGCCACAGTTAGATGGCGTTCTAATGGTCTGCAGCAAGCGCCAGTTATCATTCGTACTAGAGGTCACCGCCTGGAAGGTATTTGGCACTCCGGTTCTCCAATGAGTGTTCTACTCGGTGGATTACGAGGTATGCACATCTGTGTGCCGCGAAATATGGTTCAGGCCATTGGTATGTACAACACCTTATTGCAGAGTGATGATCCTGGCCTGGTTATCGAATGCCTCAACGGTTATCGATTGAAGGAAGATCTACCGCAGAACCTAGATACATTTACCGTACCGATGGGTGTACCAGAGGTAGTGCGTGAAGGTGCCGACATTACGGTAGTTACCTATGGATCTTGTGTGCGCATCGTAGCGGAAGCCGCGGAACTATTGCAGGAAGCAGGCGTACAGATAGAAGTTGTAGATGTGCAAACACTCTGGCCATTTGACCTAGAGCACCGTATTTCTGGCAGCCTGCGTAAAACGAACCGCCTACTGGTTGTTGATGAGGATGTACCAGGAGGAGCAGCAGCTTACATTCTGCAGCACATTCTTGAGGATCAAGCCGGTTACTTCCAGCTAGATGCCACACCTTCTACACTTACGGCTACTGCCCACCGCCCACCATATGGCGATGATGGCAACTATGTAAGTAAGCCAAGCGTAGAGGACGTCATAGAGAAAGTCCTGGAGCTGATCCAAGAATAGTACAGTACAACAGTTTGATTTGACAATTCATTGAATAACAGCAGTGAACATCTTTGACGATGCTCCTGTTGCACCAGTGTTATCTGTAAATCATGAAGCAGTCAATTCTACCCAAGTTTCTTAGGCCTTTAGAGCATTTCTTTCTATCCAAAGGAAGTCATGAAAGAAGTGAACGCTGGGTGATCTACATCGCCATTGTTGGCTTCCTCTTTCACTTGTTGTTGATTCTCCTGACTCAGCAAAATTGGATCAACCTGTCCGATCCCTCCAAGCTACTTACCAGTCCGCTGGCAGCTGTTTATACGCCCTTTTCCATCATCCTCTTGTACGAGGTCTATTTATTGATCTTCTACCTGCCGCAGTCGACTACGACTTATATCAATAAGCAGTATGAGATCATAACCCTTATTGTTATTCGGCGTCTCTTCAAAGACCTCGCTAATCTGGAGCTCAGCGAAGACTGGTTCAGCATAAAGAGCGATCTGGCATTTACCTATGACTTGGCTGCGGCGGCCCTACTTTTCTTTTTGATATTTGTATTTAATCGTCTTAATGATAAAAGGCTAGAATACCGGCCAAAGAGTACTTCGCCGAGTGCCCGTTCGCTGTCTTATGTGCGCACCAAAACGGTTATTGCGCTAGTACTAGCCCCCACCTTTCTTTTCATGGCGGGTTACAGTTTTTTCATCTGGCTGCGCGATCATGTCTTCGAGATCACGTCTGTAGTAGAAGGTCTAAAAGATGTCGATGCCGTATTCTTTGATGAATTCTTTACCGTACTTATCCTGGTAGACATTCTGCTTTTATTGGCTTCATTTCTTTACACCAATCGCTTCTACACCATCATGCGGAATTCAGGATTTATCCTGTCTACGATTCTACTTCGCCTATCCTTTACGGTGGAAAGCCTCATCAGTGTTATACTATCAATCACGGCTGTTTTGATCGGTATTATTTTCCTCTACCTGCACAACCTGTATGAGAAGGTACGCTATACGGAAGCTAGCGACCAATCCTGATTTGTAGCCCCATACCATTTGGCCCCAAGTACAGTCCTAGTCGATTCTGATCAACAACGATGCTATTGTATTTATCAATGGAACGCTCGATGTTCTTATTGCTGGCGCTCAGCATTGCAATGCCTCCAAGCAGGGTTCCAATTCCGGCAACAGAAATCAGCGTTGCCGCAGTATTATCCGTAGGATCTCCTTCTGATTCGAGCAGCGATCCCGTAAGAGCTACGAGTAGCCCCCCTCCCGTCAGAATAGCTCCGCCTACAATGAGCGCAGTACCACCAAATTCTTGTCGATCACCTCTGCGAAATAAGGTACGAGATTCTGGTTGGCTATCAACCAGTGACCAAAAGGAATCTCGCTCAATCTCATTCTGACCTTCATAAAATACGCCATCAGCTCGCCATAGCTCGCCTGGAAGCAGGTCGGGTGCTTGGGCAACAAGGCTACTACTAAGGCCGACGAAAAGAAGAATTGGAGTTAAACATCTAGTCAAAGAAGTGATCATAAGAGTGCGTTTTATCCTATCAATTTACGGAAGAATTCATTGCAACTCAAGCCTTTAATAATTATCAGGCTCCTTCACTCCTTTTGGATCCAGCTTCAATTAACCCTCAAATTTTGGCGTTCGTTTCTCCATATTAGCGGCAAAAGCCTCCATCAAGTCATTGGAGAATAGCATGGATGCATTCCAAGCAGTCATGTAGTTGAGGGATTCTGCTACCGTGTGATCCCGAGTGTAGAGCAGCATTTCTTTCGTGCCGCGAATACATAATGGCGACTTGGATGCTATGGTTTTAGCAACCTCATGTACTCCTGCATAAAGTGCATCCTTATCTTCATATACCCGATTACACAGACCAATCTCAGCTGCTTCTCGGCCGTCCACATTCCGACCGGTATAGGCCAACTCTGCCACCATGCCTGGTTGCAAAATTTTCGGCAAGCGTTGTAGTGTACCAATATCCGCTACCAACCCCAGATCGATTTCCTTAATCGAGAAATAGGCATCTGAACTACAATAACGGATATCGCAGGCAGCCACAATATCTACCGCTCCACCAACACAAGCACCGTGAATCGCGGCCAAGACAGGTTTGCGGCAATCCTCAATAGAAGAGATAGCTCTTTGGAGTTTGAAGATAAATTTGCGCAATGCTTCCCGCTTACGCCCTTCGCAAGAGATGGTATTGAAACGCTGTAGGTTCATCAGGGTAGCCAAATCGATACCAGCACAAAAATGCTTGCCTTCTCCCTGTAACACAATCACTCGCACATCTGAATTATCATGGAGCTGCCGAAAAACCTGGGGCATCTCTTCCCAAGCTACTTCATGCAGGGAATTGGCCTTATCCGGGCGATTAAAACTGACAGTCGCAATATGGTTTTCTACGGAAACAAGAAAGGATGTAAACTCCATGCTAATCATTTTGGCTATTGATGATCCTCAATATACAGCCCACTGGCTAATTAGCATATCCTAAAAACAAAAAACCTCCAGGTGCGATTACCTGAAGGCTTTTGAGGGAGGTTGCGAGCGGATTCGAACCGCTGTACAAGGTTTTGCAGACCTTTGCCTAACCGCTCGGCCACGCAACCATTATTGGTCAGAAAACTTTACTTATCAGTAGCTTTCCGAAGGGAACGCAAATATAAAGCTTTCGAAATATTAATACGCTTTTTAGAGGAAAAAGTTCCTGCTAATTGCGCAATTCTTTTCTCAGGCACAGGCCTTTTCAAGGTGCTCCTTAACGCAAAAGAAACACATCTCCCTGCAACTCAATCGTTTCTCCTACGGCTGGCTGCAATCGAATGAAGTATATGTATACGCCCTGCGGCATAAGTTCTCCCTGCCGGCGACCATTCCAGCCTTCGTCTATGCTCAGACTCTGGAAAACCTGCCCGCCCCAGCGGTCGTAGATATTCATTTCGTACTCTACCAACGTTCCGAACGATAGCTGTGGCCTAAAAATGGTATTCACCCCTTCCGGTGCAAAAACATTAGGTACGTACACGTTTGGTGTTGGCACTAAGCAAACCGTATTAGATCGCAGTTCACGCGTCAAGACATCTCCGTTCGCTAGCGTAAATTCTACTTCAACTAACAAGTAGTAACACACGCCGCCACTTGCAGCATCTGGTGATATCAAATCCAAGAAAGAAAGATCCGCGCTAATGCCCGTGAATACGACTGATTCCCCAAGGTCATCAACTCGAACTAAGGTGTAGTTCGTAGCAAAACCTAAAGAATGAGAATAAGCGTTCCACTCTAATTGATTTCCATCATTAGTAGCAACACCAGTAAGAAATGGCGTCTGACTTTCATTGGAGGTCACCATATTTCCGCACTCATCGGTACCGAATATGGTATAGATATAGCTTCGATTCTGAGCAGCGGCATTTACATCGTTCCGAACGTTAACTGCCGATAGAGGTGCAGTAATACCTAAATCGTCCACAACGACTACATCATCTCCAACTACATATCTTCCTTGTTCACTACTTACTAGCAAAGCGGCGGGGTCCCAATACCACTCCAACTCAACAGTACCATCCGGCTGCACTGATGCTCCGAGTAACTCGATATCGCGAATAGGCTGAAGGATACTAATATCTGCACAGCGCTCATTGGATCGTGAGCGGAAAGCCGTATTGTTTTCAACTGCTTCAACATAAAAGCACAGTTGATCACCATCGTTTCCTTCCGTATAAATAAAGTTGGTCTCGGCTCCACCAACTGAACCTACTAATTCCGGAGCTGCTCCATTGGCGCCCACAAAAATATCATAACGGCCAACACCATTAACCCAATTCTGATAAGCACTCCAGTTCATCGACAAGCCTGGATTACACGCATCTGGCGCCATAAAATCCAGAAGGACTGTCTGATGTGGAGGTGGCACCAAAGACTTGTTTCCACAAGCGTCAAGTGCAACTACAAAGTAGACTTCCGACTGATCCGACGGGCTCGCAGTCAGATCCAGATAGGTGGTGGTATCGAAAATGGTATCGAGTACGGTGGTGCCCTGATCGGTGTTTCGGCTTACCACATACCCGATGGTTTCTGGAGATGGACTCGGCGACCAATTCACCTGTACACCTCCTCCTTCTACCGTCACAAATTGGAGCGGTTCAGCCAGGGGTATTAAGTTATCCAGGGTATCGGAGAAGAGTTGTGTCTCACCAGGGCAGTCATGTGCAGAGGCCAAATAGTAGTACCAGGTCTGATTATTAGCGTCGGCATGAAAGAAGAATTGCTGTACGGGGTCAGTGATCGTTGCCAATAAGCTGTACGGGCCATCCTCATTGGTACTGGCAAATATCTCATAAGCCGAAAACGGACCACAATTATTAGTTGTCGGTTCCCAGAATAAAGTGTCATTTACGACACATTGAAAATCCGGCGGTAGAATTTGGGAGAACCCACTATTTACCGAAAGGAAGAGGGAAAATACCAGGGCTAATTTTGTCGCTGCTTTGATCATATTTATGGGGCTAAATCCTAGTGCACCAAATCCTAAATCCACTGGCGCAAACTCACTAACTTAACAACGATGGATTCGAAAAGTTATTCCCCTAATTAAGGCTGGTAACTGACGAAATTAGGGCATCATATCTCGGATCACATCCAGGAGTTGTTCTGCCAGATCCGGGTTATCAATAATTACCTTATTGCCCTCAACACTTACCTCACCTGAAAGTAGGAAGGCATGCTTACATCCGAAGTAATACCCCTTACCCTTGAACTTGTGAAAATGATAGTCGCGCACAGACTGACGGTCAAGACGGAACTCGTTTTGCATCTCGATTTGATTGTCTGAAAAGTATTGTTGCAAGGGTTGCGCCTCACCGTAGAACTTCTCTTCAAAGGCAGGAATACTTATGGTCTTTCCAGGGCTTTTCATGGCAAAGTTTGCCACTTGCTCCCGAAAGACCCCAGCTTCAACAGCCTCTCCTGTCTCTTCATCCATTGGGGGCGGCACTGATGCTACAGCCTCAAGGAATTGCTGAGTAAGATCTCGATTGGAAACCGAGGCTTCGACAGCAAGCCAGCTCAAGAAATAATCCGAAATCTCCTTCTGCGTCCGAGCGTGCTTGATGACCTCCACCTCTGGTTGTTGGCCAGCTGGAGCGTGTTTTATCCGACACGCCAAAGCCATACGATCTATATCTAAATAGGTAGCAGGATGCAATTCATAAGTACCATCTTCCGCAGATTGGAACAAGAGTCCGTTTGCATCTCTTACCAGGAATATCCCTAGCTCAGCGGGTACTTCTCCCATTTCTCCAGGATAGTAGTAAGCATAGACCAGGTAGCCACCTTTAGCGCCGGTCACACCTTGCAAGCTCAGTTGCAAGGCCTGCGTACTTTCCTTTGAAAATTGTAAGAAGGCTTCGGCACCAAAACCATCCGTTCGCAGCAGTTCGTAATACCCTGGAAATAGTGCATCCTCAGGAGCTGCTAAGCGACCATTCAAGACATCATTCTTCTGAATAGATGTACGATGCAGCTTAGCTACCAGTTCTGATGCTTTATCGTCCGTTGGGGTAAGCTGTTCACTCAGATGGATATTGACCTCTGGGCTATCGGCATGTTTTACCAATTCATGAACCGCCAAATGCTGCAACTGTATGATCATAATGACAATTTTGGAACCGTGAAAATAAGAGACTTGATCTGCAAGGACAAATTTTGCTGCAAGTGGCAAATTGTATACTGTACTTCGTTAAATTTTTCGCCGAATTGCCCGCATTCGGCTGCAAAATTTGCCTTGCCCAATATAAAATGAGCTCACTTTCGCTAAAATAGCCCCTAACAGATCAAGTCTGGCAGTTTATATCAAGATGCCCCTCCTTAG
The DNA here is from genome assembly GCA_913057725.1 of uncultured Lewinella sp. Classification (GTDB taxonomy): domain Bacteria; phylum Bacteroidota; class Bacteroidia; order Chitinophagales; family Saprospiraceae; genus Lewinella. The sequence continues at coordinate 37,319 of CAJXOS010000027.1, read as the reverse complement.
CGTTATATAGCGAATGATTATTCTTCCGATATCTGACAGGTACAGTTGTGGATTGCCCCAGCTTATCCAACAACATACTTATCAGGTTTCCGGACATCTCAAGAAAACTGCATCTTTGCCCCACAAAATAATGGCATGAAGAGAGTTCTGTTTCCCCTTATCATCTTTTGCATTTTAGTAAGTATGGTGGCCTGCGACGATCCCGTCTATACACCCAAACCTCGTTCTTTCCCGAGAGTAGCTTTTCCAGAAAAAGCGTATGAGGCATTCGAGGAGGATTACTGTAGTTTCACCTTCGAACTCCCGGTCTATACAGAGATTCAACAGGACACTAATTTCTTCCAGGATTTACCACCTGACGACTGCTGGTTTGATGTGTTCTATCCAGATTTCGATGGACGAGTTCACTTCACCTACGTTTCTATTCCCAATAGTGACAAAGATTTAGAGCAGCTTCGCGACGAGGCCTTTGGTATGGCCGATTGGCATAACAAACGTGCGAACTATATTGACGAGTTACTCATCAGCACAGAGAACGGCGTAAGTGGTATCGCCTTTGACATTGACGGACCTGCAGCTAGTCCATTTCAATTCTTCCTGACAGATAGTTTGGAGCACTACGTTCGGGGCTCTTTATATTTCAACACTCAAGCTCGAGCAGATTCGCTAAAACCAGTGATCGACTTCGTGCGGGATGATATTCTGCATATGATCGAAACTTTCGAATGGCAGAAATAAGGTAGGTTAAGACCTCATCAAAACAGAAGCCCCTATGCAACCTGATTAAATCAGGCCGCATAGGGGCTATTTATTTACTACCGATCAATAACGATCAGCGATCTTGGAATCCTAAGAGTTCTCTTCAGCAGTATCTGCGGTTACTTCTACTTCCTCTTCTTCTCCGGTGCCCATGATAGCATTCTTGATCTTTTGTTCGATCTCTAGTGCTACTTCTGGATTATCACGCAAGAACTGCTTAGCAGCTTCTCGTCCTTGAGCAATCTTCGCATCATTGTAGGCATACCATGCACCACTCTTCTGAATAATGTCTTGGTCCACCCCAAGGTCTACAATCTCACCTACTTTGGAGATTCCTTCACCGAACATGATATCAAATTCAGCTACACGGAATGGTGGAGCCAACTTGTTCTTCACCACCTTCACTTTCACGTGGTTACCCATTACGGTGTTCTCCTTGTTCTTGATACCGGCACCAGAACGGCGGATATCCAAACGCATAGAAGCGTAGAATTTCAAGGCATTACCACCAGTTGTTGTTTCTGGATTACCGAACATAACACCGATCTTCTCCCGCAACTGGTTGATGAAAATACAACAAGACCCAGTACGGCCGATGCTACCAGTAAGCTTACGCATTGCCTGCGACATCAAACGCGCTTGAAGTCCCATCTTGCTATCTCCCATCTCACCCTCAATCTCAGAACGAGGTACAAGTGCAGCAACGGAATCAATAACAATGATGTCGATTGCTCCAGAGCGGATCAGATTCTCAGCAATTTCCAATGCCTGCTCTCCATTGTCAGGCTGCGAAATCAAGAGGTTTTCGGTGTCTACTCCCAAGCTCTTGGCATAGTAGCGATCAAAAGCGTGCTCGGCATCCACAAAGGCGGCAATACCACCCAACTTCTGACATTCAGCAATGGCGTGGATTGCCAGAGTTGTTTTACCTGAAGATTCAGGTCCGTAGATTTCTACGACTCTTCCTCGAGGGAAGCCGCCAATCCCAAGTGCAATATCCAAGCCCAAAGAGCCAGTAGGGATAGCTTCAATATCTTGTACAGTAGAGTCTCCCATAAACATGATGGTACCCTTACCGTAGGTTTTATCCAGGCGATCCATTGTCGCCTTTAGCGCTTTCATTTTTGCGTCTTTATCGCTTGCCATAAACTGCTGTTTTAGACGGGTTGTGTCAAATATTTGTTGATTGTGAATACAAATATAAACAACAAATTGTTATTCACCAAGTGTTTTTTCCAACATTTCCGAAAAAAACACATTTTTTTTGAAAACATCAAGAGCCGCCCTACTCTTCCCAACTAATAATAGCATCTACTACTTCTTCCACTCCCTCTTCTTTTGGCCTAATTACCGGCAAACCAGTCTCTTGCCTTAACTGCTCTTGCGCAACTTTCAGCTCTTCTTCGCTTAGTTCTTCGCCGTTAAGCGTAATAGCCAACACTTCAGAACCGTATAGTTTTATCAATTGTAGATCTCTCTGAATACCACCTATAGGTTTACTACTCCCTTCAAAACATTCCCGCCCCGGAGCATGCTGTAAGATGACTCCTTTGGCATTGGCACTTAGAAGGTATTCACTACCACACGGACCACTGGGGTTACGCAGTGCAGATTGTCCTTCCAACAAAATGTAATCAGGTTTTGCCTCCCGGGCACACGTAAGCACCGCTTTTTCCAACTCTCCTCCGATGAAATCGTTCACGGTACTATCAAAAATAAATCCGTACGGAGAGCCTTGCATCCATCCCGTCTGGCCAGTATAGATCATTTCAGCTTGCTTACCGCGCTGACGAAGGCTTTCCATCACCCAGCGAGTAGTTGTTCTCTTACCTAATGCACAGTCCGTTCCGAGCACCGCAATGATGGGCTGCTCCACCTCATAAATCTTTCCCGTCCAGAATTGTAGTTCATGACGAGGCCGAGGCTTGCGAATATCGACCAACTTGATGTTATGCTTAGTTGCGGCCGCCTGAAATGCTTCATCGTCGCTGAGAAAGGTGTGCAATCCGTTTACCAGATCACAGCCTTGCTCGGCAGCTAGCATTAATTCTGCCCGAAAGTCATCTGGCAACTGACCACCTGGTAGCGCTACCCCTACGACGCAAGCATCGGGAGCCGCGGCGTTCTCCTGTGCATAATAGTCTGCTATGGAAGATAGAATAGGAATATTTCGGACTTTCCCATCCAGTACTTCACCAGCATCATTGCCAGCTTGTTTGTGGTCAATAACGGCGAGTACCTCAAAACGATCGGTACCACGGATCAGGCCATGGCAGGTCTTCGCATTCGTAGTGTCGAGCCAACCATTGGTCAGAACAATAGCCTTCTGTTTGATCATGACTTAAAAATTGACGATGGTATTCTTCTTCTGTCGCCCTCGATGTTTGTCTAATTTCAAGAGCACAGCAAGCATAATCGTAAAGCCTAAGAGGCTGGATCCTCCTTTGCTCAGAAACGGTAAGGGAATACCAATGATAGGTAACAGCCCCATGGTCATACCAATATTGACAATGAAGTGGACAAATAAAATACCCGCCACCCCGTAGGCATATATTCGGCTGAATGCGACCTTTTGCCGCTCCGCAATCATGCTAATTCGAAGAATGAGTAGTAAATACAAGATAACTACCGCAGCAGAACCAACAAAGCCCTGCTCTTCACCGATCGTACAGAAAATGAAGTCTGTATCTTGTTCTGGCACCCAACGCCCTTGTGTCATTCTTCCAGAGAACAACCCGCGCCCCGTAACATTGCCAGCACCGATAGCTAACATGGAGTTCTCCAAATTCATCACCGAGTCCTTATTTCTCTTCTTCGCTTCTGCCGGGCGCAGCCATACATCGATCCGTTGTTGTTGGTGCGGTTTCAATACGTCATTGAATACGTAGTTACTTCCTACGGATAATCCACTGGTGAGTGCAAACGCTAGCATTACTACTGGGATAACCTTGGGTCGAAAGTTCAGATATTGCCAGTAACTCAACCCTAACAATCCAGCAATTGCCACCCACATCGTGGGCCATTCGTAGCCTTCCATATATCCAAAAGCCAGTAGCGCTCCTACTACAAGAATGCCCAAGTACCATCGCATGGGCTGCTTTTTCTCGTAGGAGACGTAGACAAGCATTCCCACCCAGGCTAAGATCGTTATGAGCATCACTGGAGGGAAGAGGATACTAAGTATAAAGGTAGCAGCTCCCGAAAAGCCAATGACATAAAGCAGCGGATTGAGCCCCTCGCGATACATCACGATCAAGAAGGACATAAATACGAGGGCCGAACCAGCATCAGGTTGCAATAAGATAAGTGCAGAGGGCACCAAGAACAGAGCAACAACCCGCCCGATATGTTGGATTTTCCGGAGATCGGTACTCCAGTGCCCTAGTAAAGCGGCAACCCCCAGGCATGTCCCAAATTTGGCGATCTCTGAAGGCTGGAAGGAGGCCCCACCAAAGGTAAACCAGGAGGTAGCTCCCTTAATATTCGTCCCTAAGAAGAGGACCAGAACTAAACCCAGTATTCCAAGACCGTAAATCAAGTAGGCAAAGACCTGCCAGAACTTATGGTCGATAAAAAAGACGATAAACGAAAAGACCAGCAGACAAATAATGATCCAAAGAACCTGTTTTCCGGCCAAGGTATGGAACAGAAAATCCGATATACCCTCAGGTGGTCCGGACTGCTGGACATCTACCGAAAAAATAAACAAGCCACCAATACCCACCAGTGCCAGGTAGATACAAAAGGTAACGTAATCAATATTGAGGAGGTAGGTCTGCCGATTTTCGGACATCACAAAAGCTTACAAGAGTATACAATCGATCGGCGGGATCACAACTGCCCTGCCCTAATAGTAGTTGAGCAGTTCTGTTTTGGAAATAGCATCATCGCGTACCAAGTACAAACCCTCGTACTCGCGGCTAAGAATGTACTTCAGGCGAAGCGCATCTTGCTTGGTCCGGAACGCTCCCGCTTGGAGCTTATAGTACGGACGGTCGTGCATCCAATCCACTGGTACATTTGGATAATGGTAACGGAAAGACTGTTGCACGCTTTCCAAACGCTGACGGTTAGTGGTAGCTAGGATTTGTACGCGCCAACCTGCTACTGTAGCTTCAGCTTTATTGTTTGCTGTATGCTGCTCAAGCATACTCCCAATAATGGGATCCATCTTTACCTGTACCGACTGCGCTTGTAGACCAACTACAAGGGCACTCAGAATCAAAACGATAGGTAATATTTTCTTCATCATCCAATTTATTATCAAGATCAAGCCGAGGCTCTAAACAAAGATAGACAAATGCTGGCTTATTCTTTTCGCTCCTTAATCCTAATTACTGTTAAAGGCATGGGCAAGCTTCCACTATTCAAAACCTGCGCCATTTCATCAACCTCAAACACGCTAAATGCTCCAGTGATGACAGAGCTCCCTTCACGAATCGGTTCCCGGACCATAGGAGCAGAAAGCACCCGATCGCCCACTGTAATAGCCACACATCCCCTATCGGCATGTGCCGCCTGCTCAGTTATCTCTTCCCAAAGGGCAGTACCCTCTTCATCAAAATCTATTTGCAACAAAACCTGAGCAGAATAATCATCAATAACCATCTCTGCTGATTCAATATGCACTTGATTAACCGGTGCTCGCTGGGCACCATCCGTCTCTAGTATGTAGAGCTGGTGATAGGGCTCAGGGCCAGCATAATAGGGGCTTGCCTCTTCTCTCCAACGGGCAACTCGTCCCTCCGGCAGCATGGCATCCAACAGTGTTTCTACGGTGTCCAGTACAGACGCATCTCTGCTTAGTGCGAACACATCTATTCGCGGATCATTATCCCCCTCTATGAACGTCACGCTAGTCCAAGGCCATTTACTACGCTTATCATCTGAAAACCCCTCGAGGAATTCGATGACCTCAGGTGCAATACGAGGGCGCACCGGCCAAAAGCCAATTTCAAGGTGAGCCGTTAATGCCTCCAATTGACCTGGAGTTGCGGCATCGGCCATTAGGAGCACTACAATCTCTTTAGACTGTGGAGAAAAACTGACGGACTCAAAGGAAACGTCTTGTACGTGCAGACGAGACTTCACAGCCTCTACAGCCTGTTGATATTCTGCTTCAGAATACTCACCTTCACTTGCTGCTAAATGTACAGCAATAAAGGGCTTCTCCTTGCAAGAAACGATCAATACAATCAACGAAATGATAAGGAAATACTTGTTCATATGCACTGTACAATTCGGCCTATGAACCTAAAGATAGTGCTACTCCTCAGAAACAATAGATATCCCTTTAGATGCGCCCAATCGGTTAGCACCAGCCTCAATCAAAGCGCGGGCATCATCAGCGGTACGAATACCACCTGAAGCCTTAAGCTTGATTTCTGGCTTAAGCAGAGAACGCAGTAAGCGGATCACTTCTGGATTAGCACCGGCACCATTAAAACCAGTAGAAGTCTTGACGTAATCAGGTTCAAGATCATTACAGATCGTGCACAACTGACGAATCTCTTCTTTCTCCAGCAGGCCAGTCTCAATAATAACTTTGATATGCTTAGCGCGAAGGTGACAGGCCGTCACCATGCGATCTAGATCATTGCGAACGAATGCCCAGTTTCCATTTTTTACCGCAGCTACATTGATAACCACGTCGAATTCATCTGCACCTTCATCAATAGCCCGTTTGATCTCTTCGACTTTGGCCACCGTGGCAGAGTACCCCATTGGAAAACCAATAACTGTAGCAAGACGCACACTCGAGTCTTGAAGGGCCTGGCGAGCAGGTGCTACATAATAAGGAGGAACACAAACAGCCGCGAACTGATGCTCGATTGCTTCCGCACAGATGCGTTTAACATCTGCTAGGGTAGTTTCCGCCTTAAGAACGGTATGATCAATAAATGAGGCGATCTTCATTCAACACTGGGGTTAGTTCACGGGTGGACAGTGGGCAGAAAACACCTATAAAGTTGGAGATTCAAGAGCGCTTTCTGTTCTGTCGGACTGTACTTTTCAACTGCCAAGATAGAGGATAAAAACTTAATATTAATTAGTTTTTAATCAACTTGACAGTTGAAAAAGTCCAAGCCGCTAAACCTCAGATACTTAGAATGAGGCTTTTTTATGCACCACGTCCGTGGCACTGCTTATATTTCTTTCCACTGCCACAAGGACATGGATCATTTCGACCAATTTTCTTCTCGTCACGCTTGAAGGTTTCTGGCTTACGACGCTGGCCACGTCCCGCGCTTTCAGCGGCTGCACGCTGCATCCGCTCACCGTCATCAGCTGCGCGACTGGTACGTGTTCCTTTAAGGTTGGTCTTCTCTTCCTTCGCTTGTTGCACATTCGAATTAAGGGCAAGACTACCTTTAGCGAGGTAGCTTGTTACCGCTTCGTTCGTCTCCAAAATCAGGTTTTCGAACAGCTTGTAGGCTTCCATCTTATAGACTACCAGTGGGTCTTTCTGCTCAAATGAGGCAGCTTGTGATGAATCTTTAAGTTCATCCATGCTCCGCAAGTGATTCTTCCACTTCTCGTCGATGATGGCAAGCGTTACTGCCTGCTCAATATCACGTACAACGCTGGTACCATTACTCTTCACAGCGCGCTCAAGGTCAGCTGTCACATTTAGCGGGTGCGTACTACCATCAGTAAATGGAAGTAAAATTCGCTTATAACGATCGCTCTGCGTCTCATGAACATGCTTGATCTGCGGCATGATCATTTCTGTGATCTGCTGGTACTTACGTGCGTAGAGTTCCTTAAACTGCTCTTCTACCCGCGCTACCAAGTCTTCCTCATCACCTTCGTTGAAATCGATTGCATCCATCTTTGGATCTAAACCGATCATCGATATACAAGCCTGTTCGAAAGTCTCGAAGCTACCACTCTGTTTATGGCTGTACACCAATTCCTCGATCAATCCGTGGAACATGTTATTCAAGTCCACGCTCAAACGCTCACCTTCTAATGCGTTATCACGCTTCTTGTAGATAGCTTCACGCTGGATGTTCATTACGTCATCGTATTCCAGCAATCGCTTACGAATACCAAAGGCGTTTTCCTCTACCTTCTTCTGCGCACGTTCGATCGACTTGGTAACCATCCGGTGCTGGATTACCTCTCCATCCTGGTGGCCCATACCATCCATCAACTTAGCGATACGCTCCGATTGGAACAGACGCATCAGTTTATCTTCCAAAGAGATATAGAACTGAGAGCTACCAGGGTCTCCCTGACGACCAGCACGACCACGTAGCTGACGGTCAACTCGACGAGAGTCGTGACGCTCGGTACCAATAATGGCCAAACCGCCCGCCGCTTTTACTTCGTCTGATAGCTTAATATCCGTACCACGACCTGCCATGTTGGTGGCAATCGTCACTTTTCCTGCATTACCCGCTTCCGCTACAATTTCGGCCTCGCGCTGGTGTTGCTTCGCGTTCAACACGTTATGGTCAATACCGCGTAGCTTCAACAGACGGCTTAGCTTCTCTGAAACGTCAACCGTTGTAGTACCAACCAATACTGGACGACCGGCATTACTTAAGTTGACAATCTCTTCTGCTACCGCATTGAACTTCTCGCGTTCTGTCTTATATACCAAGTCTTCGCGATCATCACGCTGAATTGGACGGTTGGTAGGAATCACTACAACGTCCAGCTTGTAGATTTCCCACAACTCACTGGCCTCTGTTTCCGCCGTACCGGTCATACCCGATAGTTTGTGGTACATCCGGAAGTAGTTCTGCAAGGTTACGGTTGCATAGGTTTGTGTTACATCACCAACCTTTACATTCTCCTTGGCTTCCAAGGCTTGGTGAAGACCATCACTGTAGCGACGACCTTCCATCATACGACCAGTCTGTTCGTCTACAATCTTTACCTGGCCATCCATCACTACATAGTCTTCCTCGCGATCGAAAAGCGTATACGCTTTCAAAAGCTGACTCATGGAGTGAACACGCTTTGACTTTACCGAGTAGTCTTGCGCTAGTTTATTCTTGGCATCCGCCTTCTCTACATCGCTCAGCTCTGCATTATCGTCGATAGCAACCATCTCAGAGGCAATATCTGGCATGATGAAGAAGGTTGGATCTTCCTTACCTTTCGACAAGTACTCAATTCCGCGCTCGGTCAGTTCTACCTGACGGTTCTTCTCGTCGATAGTAAATAGCAGCGGCTCGTCTGCTATATGCATGTGCTTAGACTGCTCCTGCATATAGAAGTTTTCCGCCTTCTGAAGGTTAACACGTACACCTTCCTGACTTAGGAACTTGATTAAAGGACGGCTCTTAGGCAAGGCGCGATAAGCACGTAATAATGCCAAACCTGCTTGCCCCTCTTCGTGCCCAAGGTTGTCCTCTTTGAAGGCTTTTTTAGCCTCACTGAGGAACCCGTTAGCCATCTTACGTTGCTCGCTCAACAAGCGCTCAACGAACGGCTTCAAAGAAATGTATTCTTGATCTTCACTACCCTGCGGTACAGGACCAGAGATGATCAACGGCGTACGCGCATCATCAATCAATACCGAGTCTACCTCATCCACCATTGCATAGTGGTGCTTACCTTGTACTCGCTCATTGGCGTTACGCACCATGTTGTCACGCAAGTAGTCGAAACCAAACTCGTTATTCGTACCGTAAGTAATATCACAGTTGTAAGCAGCAATCCGCTCCGGTGAGTGCGGGCGGTACTTATCAATACAGTCGATAGTTAGGTAAAGGAATTCGAATATTGGTCCTACCCACTCACAGTCACGACGAGCCAGGTAGTCGTTCACTGTTACAACGTGTACGCCCTTTCCGGATAGTCCATTTAGGTAAGCTGGCAATGTGGCTACCAAGGTTTTACCTTCCCCCGTCTGCATCTCCGCGATCTTACCATCATGAAGCACCATACCACCAATCAGCTGTACATCATAGTGGATCATATTCCAAGTGATGTCACCTCCGGCTGCTACCCAACTATTCTTCCAGCTAGCTTGGTTACCATCAATAGACACATAGTTCTTATTGCTGTTGCTTGCAAGACTACGATCATGATCAGTGGCTTCGACGGTTAAGGTCTCGTTCTGAGAAAAGCGGCGAGCAGTTTCTTTAACTACCGCAAAAGCCGCCGGCAGGAGCTCTTTCAGCACTACCTCAAGCTCTTCGTCACGCTGCTTGTATAGCTTGTCTATATCGGCAAAGAGTTGCTCCTTGGCAAGAAGGTCCTCTGTTTCTTCGGCCTCTTTCTGCAACTGTTCGATCTCCTCGTCGATCTCAGAAAGATACTCAGCAATACGAGTACGAAATTCTAAGGTCTTATTCCGAAGCTCATCATTTGAGAGCGTTGCTAAACCAACAAAAATCTCGTTGATTTCTTCCACTACGGGTTGATAGGTAGCTACATCCCGATCATACTTGGTTCCGAACAAATTTTTCAGCCCGGAAGAAATACTCTTCAACATCTTTCAGGAATATCATTTAGGCCTATCCCGGAGGAAGGCTAGGTATTTACTAATTGGCTATGCCGTCTTAATCAATAACACTAAACCGGTCTTAAACGACATAGTAGTGTAGTCTTGCAAAGATATAACTAATCAACTTTCGGAAGCGTTGACAACAGAAAGGTTTTCGTCACAAAACAACCTATTGCATAGACCATACCAAGTGGTGAATTCCGCCAATTTGGCAGCTATTTATTCAATTCGTCTGTCGATTTTGCAGCATAATCTTTGGTGGACATGTCGATAAGGCAAAGGGATGCTGGTACAATACCTCAATAATTGGCTTCACGACCTATCAACCAAGCCTAACTCTTAGCATTATCTTTAGGCCCTCAGAACCAAGTTCACAATTAATCTAACTATGCGTATACTCTTCAGAGCTTCTTGTTTTGCCCTAATCAGCTTTCTTTTTTTCACTTGTGGAAATGATCAAAGAGACATTCGCGACTATTACTTTCCATTGCGTGAACTGACCGATGGTCTGGTTTATGAATACCGGGACCTCCATTATGATTCTCTAAGCCCTGACTTCTGGTACTACCGGACTCTCCCTACAGATTCAGCTTATTATTTCACCAAAGCATACTACCAAAACGACTTTGTTCAGCGCCAGCTTTACCGAGAAAAAATGGTAAACAACGGTATACTTATACAGGACCTATTCCTATTTGAAACAGATACTGCTGGGCAACAACTGCAGACTCGTGCTGAAATACTCAGTGCCAATGTCTTTCCCTTTGAGGTAACGGGCAATGATGAGTTGTACATCTATCAGATCAAATTCCAACTCCCCTCTCAACCGCACGGCTCCACATCCGTGCTCATCAATCGGCGTTTTTCAGGTGATACCACCTACGTCTATCAAGATGAGACCTATCCTGCTATACAGTTTGAAGTACTAGGTTCAGTAGATCAGCGAGACTCTATTCTGGGCGATATCGAACCTCGTTTTACCGGAAAAGAGATATATGCAGAAAAACTGGGACTAGTGTACTATGAGCGTTCTTATGGCCAGGATGCTCCAAGTTTTCACCATCAGTTGGTAGGCCGCTACCCCATGTCCGAATTGGAAGACCAAGCGCGGCGTGAATGGGAATAGTCAGATACTGATATATAAAAAACAGAAAGCCGGCTCTCCAATAAGGAAAGCCGGCTTGTTCATTTTTTCGGGTTAAACCGAAGGTTCTATTCTTCCTCTTGAGTAGCAACAGGAGCAGCAGCCTGGGCGCCACCTCCTTTACCACCACGACGGCGACGACGACGGCCACCAGTGCTCTTCTCTTTACCTCCAGTATATACATCGTTGAAGTCAACGAATTCAATCATGGCCATTTCGGCAGCATCACCTTTACGGAAGCCAGTTTTGATAATACGTACGTAACCACCTGGGCGGTCACCTACTTTAGTAGCGATAGGGCCAAATAGCTCCTTAACTGCTTCTTTGTTCTGTAGGTAGCTGAATACCACACGACGAGAGTGCATAGAGTTGTTCTTTGCCTTCGTTACTAGTGGCTCAACGAACTGACGAAGTGCCTTCGCCTTAGCCAGTGTAGTGTTGATACGCTTGTGCTCTACTAGAGCCAATGTCAAGTTGCGCATTAGCGCTTTGCGGTGCCCGGCCTTGCGGCTCAGATGGTTAAATTTCTTACCGTGACGCATGTTTGAATTCGTTTAACTTCACAACACCCAATGAGTGGCTTAACAGGCTTAGCCAAAATCCTCATTGCGGTTATTGCATATTAAATTTCCCCTACGGGAGCCTGTGTATTCGTTTGATGGTTTGTTAGTTTGATGGTGCAAGTCTACCTTCCAACCATCTAATCCTCTAACAATCCAACTACTCCCTACTCCTCGTCCAGCTTGTACTTAGACAAATCCATGCCGAAGGTCAAGCCTTTCTCTTGGAGAAGTTCTTCGATCTCTACTAATGACTTCTTACCGAAGTTCCGGAACTTCAATAGCTCGTGAGTGTCGTAACGTACCAACTCTGCCAAGGTGTTGATCTTAGCAGCTTTGAGACAGTTATATGCACGCACAGAAAGATCCAAATCTTCCAGTGAAGTCTTCAGCAACTTACGCATGTGGAGGATATGCTCATCCACGATGTTTTCTTCGCGAGTACCTGCGGAATCAAAGGTGATGTTCTCATCAGTGATCAACATCAAGTGCTGAATCAGAATACGAGAAGCTTCTTTGATTGCTTCCTCAGGGTGGATGGTACCGTCAGTCTTGACATTGATAGTCAATTTTTCGTAGTCGGTACGCTGTCCTACACGGAAGTTATCGATTGTGTAAGCTACGTTCTTGATTGGGGTATAGATGGCATCAATTGGAATTACGCCAATCGGTGCATCTTTTGGCAGATTCTCATCTGCTGGTACGTATCCACGTCCTTTAGTTACGGTGAGTTCTACCTCAAGGTTAACGAAAGGCTCCATCGTACAGATCAAAAGATCTGGGTTCATGATTTTGAACACGTTAGTGTGCTCTTCGATATCACCGGCGCGGAATTCTTCTTTTCCGCTGATGGTTAGGTATACTTTTTCCTCTTGCACATCCTCATCAGCCAACATTTGCTTCAGGCGAACTTGCTTGAGGTTCAGGATAATTTCGACAACGTCTTCTACGACCCCGCGAATCGTGCCAAATTCGTGCTCAACACCAGCGATACGTATTGCGCTGATTGAAAAACCTTCTAGAGAAGAAAGTAATACACGACGCAAGGAGTTTCCTACTGTTTGCCCGAAACCTGGTTCGAGTGGTTTGAATTCAAAAAGACCTTCAAAATCATCGGCTTTCTCCATTACGATTTTGTCCGGCTTCTGAAAATTCAAGATGCTCATACGCTTGATTAAGTCTTTGGTGGGAATGAATAGCTATTCTCTATAACATCAGAATGCGGAACCCAGCTTTAAGCCGCGATTCCGTAAACAAGTAACTGGGAAGAACAACAATCGGCCGAGATGTTGTTCTTCCCACTATCATTGAACGCTTTACTTAGAATAGAGTTCTACGATCAGCTGTTCGTTAATCTTTTCAGGGATGGCGTCGCGCTCTGGGTAATCCAGAAACTTGCCTTCCAGTTTATCGTGGTTGAATTCCAACCAACCGAATTTACGAGCGTCACCTTTGGTACCAACGCTATCCCGAACTACCTGCAAGCCCTGAGACTTACCTTTCACACCAACAACATCGCCGGCGCGCAATTGAGTAGAAGGAACATTGTTAATCACACCATTTAGAACGATGTGCTTGTGGGTTACCAACTGACGAGCTGCAGCACGAGTAGGTGCAAGACCTAGACGGAATACAACATTGTCAAGACGTGCTTCTAGAAACTGTAGCAATACAGTACCAGTTACACCACTCTTACGAGAAGCGCTCTCAAACAAATTGCGGAACTGACGCTCCAATACACCATAAGTGTACTTTGCCTTCTGCTTCTCCATCAATTGAAGGGCGTAGTCCGACTTCTGGCGGCGACGGCGGCTATTGCCGTGCTGTCCAGGACGGTACTTCTTACGCTCGAAACTTTTATCGTAGCCAAAGATTGCCTCGCCAAACGCGCGGGCTTTCTTGGTCTTTGGGCCAGTATATCTTGCCATTTCGGAAGGATAATTTTCGCTGTTGAATAAGTACGTGCCTCAGGATTATACCCGGCGACGCTTTGGTGGACGACAACCGTTGTGAGGTAGCGGAGTCACGTCCTTGATACGAGATACCTTGATACCTGCGCCATCAATGGCACGGATCGCAGCCTCACGACCAGAACCAGGACCCTTCACGAATACCTCTACAGTACGTAGACCTGCATCATATGCAACTCGTGCTGCATCAGATGCTGAGATCTGTGCTGCATAAGGAGTATTCTTCTTCGAGCCACGGAAACCGGACTTACCTGCACTTGACCAGGAGATGACATCACCCTTCTTGTTAGTAAGAGAAATGATGATGTTATTGAAAGAAGCCTGGATATAAGCCTTTCCTTCCGGCTCAACCCGTACTTTTCTTTTCTTTGCCTTCTTGCTACTTGCTTTAGCCATGGATCAAAAATTACTTGGTTGCTTTCTTTTTGTTTGCTACAGTCTTACGCTTACCCTTACGCGTACGAGCGTTGGTTTGCGTACGTTGGCCCCGAACAGGCAGTCCCTTACGGTGACGTACTCCGCGGACACAGCCAATATCCATCAAACGCTTAATGTTGGTCTGTACCTCCGTACGCAATTCACCTTCAACCTGGTAATCGTTTTGGAGCATGGTGGCAATCTGCTTGATGTTGTCATCCGTCCAGTCTTGGACCTTCGTATGCTCACTTACATCAATCTTTGCCAAAATTTCTTTCGCCAGCGACGGGCCAATTCCGTAGATGTAGGTCAGCCCTACAACACCGCGCTTGTTTCTTGGTAAATCAACACCAGCAATTCGTGCCATTGTCTGTTTGTATTTAGAGAGGGAAGTCTAAGCTTCCGTCTAGTTTTTATCCCTGACGTTGCTTGAACTTGGGATTCTTTTTGTTAATGATGTAAACCTTTCCTTTTCTTCTCACCACCTTGCAGTCAGAAGAGCGTTTCTTGACGGAGGGTCTTACTTTCATGGTTGCGTGTATTTAAGACAGTCTGTTCAATCAGTAATTAACAGGAGCTTATTTGTAACGGTAAGTGATGCGGCCACGCGTTAAATCGTAAGGCGACATCTCCACTGCTACCCGGTCTCCTGGGAGGATACGAATGTAGTTCATACGCATCTTTCCTGAGATCGTTGCCACAATTTCGTGGTCGTTCTCTAATTTCACCCGAAACATTGCATTTGACAATGCTTCAAGGATCGTTCCATCCTGTTTGATCAGATCTTGTTTACTCATACTCCAATTTTCGGAGTGCAAAGATACAATTATTTGACAAATAACCTCCTATGAGGTTCCATTTTTTGAAAACGGGTCAATTCTACTCTGCTCCTCAGGATTAACTTACCGCTTGTTCCCGTACGATCGGAATCACATTCGGGTTCTTACGGATCTCTTCAATAATTAATTCGTGGTTACTCAGAATGTCTGGTCCGTCCTTCGTTACGGCGATTGTATGCTCATAATGAGCGGCCGGCTTCTTGTCTTTTGTGACAATCGTCCAATCATCGCGCAACGTTCGTACTTCCTTTCGTCCCATATTGACCATCGGCTCAATGGCAATCACCAAACCTTCCTTCAATACAGGCCCCTGACCACGGCGACCATAATTTGGCACATCGGGCGCTTCGTGCATAGACTTACCTAAGCCGTGCCCTACTAATTCCCGAACTACGGAGTACTTGTGTACACGCTCTGTGTAGTTCTGAATAGCAAAGCTTACATCACCAACCCGGTTACCAACCACAGCCTGTTCAATGCCTAAATAGAGCGACTCATTTGTCACTCGGCAAAGTTGCAAGGTTTCTTCCTTCACCTCTCCTACACAAAAAGTGTAAGCAGCATCACCGTAGAACTCATTCATATAGGTTCCACAATCGATGGAAAGAATATCTCCATCTTCGAAAACTTGCTCTTTGGAAGGAAGCCCGTGTACCACTGCTTCATTTCGAGAAACCAGTAAGGTAGACGGGCAACCATATAGACCCTTAAAGCCAGGAATAGCACCGTGATCACGGATAAATTCCTCTGCTTTGGTGTCGATTTCTTCGCCGGTCAGACCAGGCTTAAGCATGCTTCCCACATAGGCCAAGGTTTTACAAACCAACAGACAATTCTCACGGATCAGTTCGATCTCTTCTGCTGTTTTGAAAATCATTCTGCGGCCCTTTCTACTCATCCTCTTGATGCTTTAAGCTTGCTGCCAACTATTATTAGTCTAACGACTAGATTACATATTCGCGCCGATGCCTTGCATACGGCTGCTGCTGCGGCCAGATACCCGACCTTCCTTCACCAGACCGTCGTAACGACGCATCAACAAGTGACTCTCGATTTGCTGTAAAGTATCCAATACAACACCTACCAAGATCAACAATGATGTACCACCGAAGAAGGCAGCGAACAAGTTGTTGATACCAAAGGCAGCAGCAAATGCTGGCATAATTGCGATCAAGCCTAGGAATACAGATCCTGGCAATGTAATTCTGGTGGTCACAGAGTCAATAAACTCTTCAGTTGGCTTACCAGGCTTCACCCCAGGGATGAAGGCATTTTGGCGCTTCAGGTAATCCGCATAGTTCGACGGATTCACAATCAATGCCGTATATACATAGGTAAAGGCAACAACCAGAACAAAGTAGATCACATTATAAGGACCGGAAGTAAAGTCGTTCAACTTCTGCACAAACCAGCTCGTTTCAGCATCTGCTCCAGCAGTCTGTGCTGCCAAGCCTGGAAGGAACATCAAAGCTTGAGCGAAGATGATAGGCATTACACCGGCAGCGTTAACTTTCAATGGAATGTAGTCACGAGCACCAGCTACTGGGATACTTCCAGTACCACGGCCAACCATACGTTTGGCAAACTGCACAGGGATCTTACGAACACCCGTAACAATTAGTACTGTAGCCATGCACACTAGGAACAAAGCTGCAATTTCGAGAACAAACACTAGGAAACCACCTGACTGCAAACGTCCTTGCAATTCGAAAGCGAAAGCGGTAGGCAGTGTCGCGATGATACCAACGGTGATCAAAAGAGATACACCATTACCGATACCGCGATCAGTGATCCGTTCACCAAGCCACATCGCAAAGATGGTACCTGTAGAAAGGATGATAATCCCCGACAACCAGAAAACCGATTCCGGTACAGACTGGTCGACAGCTCCTAAAGACTTAACGTAAGTCAAGTAAGCACCACCTTGTACCAAGGTAATAGCTAAAGTAAGCAGTCGTGTAATCTGGTTTAGCTTCTTGCGGCCAGATTCACCTTCCTTTTGCTGTAGGCGCTGGAAGTAGGGAACTGCAAAACCGAGGAGCTGAATGATGATACTCGCCGTAATATAAGGCATGATACCCAGGGCAAAAATGGAGGCATTTCCAAATGCACCACCTGAGAATACGTTGATCAAACCCAACAGCGAGTTATCGCCGCCGCCGCCCATCTGTGCTTGTAGCACTGCAGGGTCAGCACCAGGTAATACGATGAATGAACCTAGACGGAACACCCATAGCAGGCCTAGTGTGAAAAGGATGCGATCCCGCAACTCCTTAATCTTCCAAATATTCTTAAGCGTATCGATAAACCTTTTCATGGTGGTCGTTTTTAAAGAATCGTAACAGTACCTCCCTGCGCTTCGATGGCTGCTTTGGCAGTTGCCGAACAAGCATGTGCGGAAACCGTTAGTTTAGCAGTCAACTCACCAGTGCCTAGCACCTTAACTTGATCTGTTTTCTTGATAATGCCCAGCTTAAGTAAAGTAGCCACATCGATAGTATCTACACTGTACTTTTCGCTGATCGCTTGTAGCTGGCCCACATTCATTGCTACGTATTCTACGCGGTTAGGGCTCTTGAAACCACGCTTTGGCAAACGCATCTGAAGTGGCATCTGTCCACCTTCGAACGCACGCTTGCTCTTGTAACCAGAACGAGACTTGGCACCTTTATGACCACGAGTCGAAGTACCACCTCGGCCAGAACCCTGACCACGGGCAATCCGCTTGCGACTTTTTACCGCTCCTGCTGCTGGTTTGAGACTATGGAGTTCCATTATATTTTCGATTTAAATCTTCAACAATTAGGAAGAAGTTGTCCTAGATAGACCTTAAGCTTCCTCTACTTTCACCAAGTGAGCTACCTTATTGATCATACCTTCGATCTGAGGGGTAACCTCCTTGACGACAACATCGTTAATTTTTTTCAATCCCAGGGCCTTTACAGTTTCTTTCTGACGCTTGGGACGATCGATCAGGCTCTTAACCTGCGTAATTTTTACCTTAGCCATGGCCGTGGTTTTTTTACTGGCTGTTAAGCCTATCCTTCAAAAAGCTTTTCCATTGAGATTCCACGCTGCTTAGCAATAAGCATTGGGCTGCGTAGTTTCGTCAGTGCGTCGATGGTAGCCTTCACTACGTTGTGAGGGTTAGAAGACCCCTGAGACTTCGCTAGTACGTTGTGTACACCAGCAATCTCAAGTACAGCACGCATTGCACCACCAGCGATTACACCGGTACCGTCAGATGCGGGCTTGATCAATACTTTACCTGCACCGTACTTACCCTTTTGTTCGTGAGGGATAGTACCATTGTGTAGAGGTACTTTAATAAGGTTCTTCTTAGCATCATCTACCGCCTTGCTAATTGCTTGGGATACATCACGCGCTTTACCTAGACCGTGGCCTACGGTACCTTTACCATCACCTACTACTGCTACGGCTGCGAAACTGAACGTACGGCCACCCTTGGTAACCTTAGCTACGCGGTTCAGTGATACCAGCTTTTCCTGCAGTTCTGTTTCTGCCGGTTTTACCCGGTTGGAGTTTTTCTTTGCCATTGTTCTAATGATTAAAATTTCAAGCCTCCTTCACGGGCGCCATCAGCCAAAGCTTTAACGCGGCCATGATATAAATAACCACCACGATCAAAAACTACAGTTTCGATACCTGCACCTTTTGCACGCTCCGCTAGAAGCGTACCGACAGCGGCAGATTGGTCAGTTTTGTTACCAGTGTTCTCTACTGCAGACTCATGTGAACTAGCTTGCGCTAGTGTTACACCATTTACGTCGTCAATCAATTGCGCGTAAATATAACGGTTAGAGCGGAACACATTCAGACGAGGAAGATCAGCAGTTCCCCGGATATTTTTGCGGATACGCATATGAATACGCTTCCGACGATTTGCTTTTGTTAATTGCATGGCTGCTTATTTGTATGTTGACCTTAGTGAAGAGGAAACCTTTGATTACCCAATCCCAAGGTCCAGTTCGCCAAAAATTAATTTTATTTACTTGCGGTCTTACCAGCTTTACGACGGATCTCCTCGCCCTTGAAGCGGATACCCTTACCCTTGTAAGGCTCTGGCTTACGGAAGGCGCGGATCTTAGCCGCGATTTGACCAATCAACTGCTTATCGATTGACTCCAATACTACTAGAGGAGCTTTACCTTTTTCAGATACAGTAGACACCTTCACTTCTTCAGGAATAACGAAGTAGATAGGGTGAGAATAACCTACTGTTAGAATCAACAGTTGACCTTTGTTCTCAGCACGATAACCAACACCGATCACTTCTAGTTCCAGTTTGTAACCATCAGTTACACCTACAACCATATTGCTGATCAGGCTACGGTACAAACCGTGCACAGAACGGTGACGCTTGGAATCAGTTGGGCGAGTAACACTCAGAACACCGTCTTCCATGCTTACTGTTAGATCCGGATCGATCTGCTGCTTCAACTCACCCTTAGGTCCTTTAACGGTAACCATGTTTCCTTGGCTAACGTCTATCGTAATGCCGCTTGGCAAATTAATCGGAGCTTTTCCTATTCTTGACATGGCTCTTGATTTATAGCTTTAAGAGAATAAGATTAGGAAATGTAGCACAATACTTCACCGCCGACACTCTCTTTGCGAGCTTGCTTGTCGGTCATCACACCTTTAGAGGTGGAGATGATTGCGATTCCTAAACCATTGATTACACGAGGAAGGTTGTCGTGCTTAACGTAAGTACGAAGACCAGGCTTACTTACACGCTTCAGCTCACGGATAACGGGCTGGCGAGTGCTCTTGTCGTACTTCAGTGCGATCTTGATCGTACCCTGAGTACCTTTAGCCTCTTCTTGGTCAAACTTATACTTAAGGATATACCCCTGATCATAGAGGATCTCCGTGATGCGCTTCTTCAGATTAGAAGCAGGAATGCTAACGACCCGGTGCCCAGCAATTTGAGCATTGCGAATTCGGGTCAGATAGTCGGCTACAGGATCTGTAACTGCCATGACTTGTAGATTCGTGATCCGGTTTTCCAAATGCCAGGAACCTGGACCGCTGTTAATAGATAAATGCACCTTGGAGCTATAGCATTTACCCTCGGTGCATTGCCGGCCAAGTTGGCCGGACTTTATCCTAGTTACCAGTCATCTATAAAACAGGTAACCGAAGTAAGACTGTGGTAGCTCTATAGAATTACCAGCTAGCCTTAGTTACGCCAGGAAGCTTACCATCCAGCGCCATTTGACGGAACTTAACACGGCACAAGCCGAATTTCCGCATATAACCCTTAGGACGCCCAGTTAGGCGGCAGCGATTGTGCTTGCGAATTGGATTTGAGTTGCGTGGCAACTTGTCCAATTCTTCCCAACGGCCTTCTTCTTTCAGTTGCTTACGCAAGTCAGCGTACTTAGCAACCATACGCTCTCT
The DNA here is from genome assembly GCA_913057725.1 of uncultured Lewinella sp. GTDB lineage: Bacteria > Bacteroidota > Bacteroidia > Chitinophagales > Saprospiraceae > Lewinella. The sequence goes on along the minus strand of CAJXOS010000027.1, from coordinate 16,740 downwards.
TTTACGCTCGCGGGCAATCAATGCTTTTCTTGCCATGATATTATTAGTTGTTCTGATTCTTGAATGGAAGTCCCATACCTTTCAACAGAGCCAAAGCTTCTGCATCGGTATTAGCAGTAGTCACGAAGGTAATGTCCATACCTGTGATGTTGCTTACCTTGTCAAGGTCGATTTCAGGGAACACGATCTGTTCCTTGATACCCATGGTGTAATTGCCACGTCCGTCGAAGCTCTTATCGTTGATACCGCGGAAGTCACGTACACGAGGTAGTGCCACAGCAATCAGACGATCAAGGAATTCGAACATTTGGCGATCGCGCAAAGTAACGCGTGCACCAATGTACATACCTTCCCGTAGCTTAAAGTTAGATACAGACTTCTTAGCCTTGGTCTTCACGGCACGCTGGCCAGTGATAAGGCTTAGTTCCTCTACGGCGTTGTCAACAAGCTTCTTGTCTTGGGTACCTTGACCAACCCCCTGGTTGATACAAATCTTAACCAGACGAGGAACTTGCATTACACTCTTATATTGGAATTGCTCCTGTAGAGCTGGTACCACTTCTTCCTGGTACTTTGTTCTTAATCTTGGCGTGTAACTCATTAGTCTAAGATTTCCCCAGATTTTTTAGAATAACGTTTGATGTTGCCACCGTCATCAGCTTTGCGGCCAACGCGAGTAGGCTCTCCGCTAGTGTCCACAAGCATCAAGTTTGAGATGTGGATAGGTGCTGCCTTGTCGATGATGCCACCAGGGTTGTCCTGAGTTGGCTTTTGGTGCTTCTTGCGGATATTTACTTCCTCAACAATCGCGCGATTCAGTTCAGGAATTACTTCCAGCACTTCTACCACCTTGCTGCGATCCTTATAAGCACCCGCAATAACAACAACTTTATCTCCCTTTTTAATCTTCAGCTTGGGAGCAAAGCGCTTTTGATTTGCTTTCTTCATGGTTCGAGTATTCGGGCCGTTACTGATTTACAATACCTCTGGTGCCAGAGAAACAATACGCATATAGTCACGCTCACGTAGCTCACGAGCTACAGGGCCGAAAATACGCGTTCCGCGTGGTTCTTCGCTGGCACTTAGTAGTACTACAGCGTTGTCATCAAAACGGATATAACTACCATCGCGGCGGCGGATTTCTTTCCTGGTGCGAACCACCACTGCTTTCGAAATCGCTCCTTTCTTAATACCACCAGGGGCGGCTTCCTTCACAGAAACCACGATCATATCGCCAATAGATGCATAGCGACGCTTTGATCCGCCTAATACGCGGATACAAAGAACTTCCTTAGCGCCACTATTATCGGCTACCTTCAGCCGGGATTCTTGCTGGATCATGACGGCAAATTATTTGCAGAATTAGCGCAACGAACAGGCATCGTGCCCATGTTGATAATTCTAGTTAAATGCTTTATTTCTTACTTGGCTTTCTCCAAGACTTCTACCAAACGCCAGCGCTTGCGGGCACTTAGTGGGCGCGTCTCCATGATGCGCACTTTATCTCCTATCGTACACTCGTTCTTTTCGTCGTGAGCCATAAACTTGTTTGACTTCTTAACGAATTTACCATAGATAGGGTGCTGAATACGGCGTTCTACCACAACAGAAATGGACTTGTCCATTTTGTTACTTGTAACGATGCCGATAAGCTGTTTACGAAGATTACGTTCTGCCATTTTAAGCTGAATTACTTGGCACGTCTACGACGTGCTCTGATTTTACTACGATTAGCGAGTTCCTCTTCAGATGCACCAGCCAACTGGCGACGGCGAATTTCCGTGCTTAGGCGGGCAATGTCGCGGCGCACTTCGCGCAACAACAATGGATTGTCCAGCCCTGTGATGGCGTGATCAAACTTCATCTTCTGAAATCTGCTCTGGGTTTCCTCCAGTTGTGCCTGAAGGTCCGTGTCAGAGAACTCTTGCAGTTCCAAATATTTTTTGGTTGCCATTGTCCTTTTAGTTTATATGTTTCGCAAGCCGCGTATTACTACACGGGCTTCAGACTGATCTAAGGACCAGATTATCCTTCGTAATCTGGACGAGTTACCGTTTTCGTTTTCACTGGCAACTTTTGAGCTGCCAAACGAAGTGCTTCTTCGGCTACTTCACGAGGTACACCATCGAGCTCAAACATGATGCGGCCAGGCTGCACCTGAGCTACGTAGTGGTCCAGGTTACCCTTACCCTTACCCATACGTACTTCCAACGGTTTGGAGGTAATCGGCTTGTCAGGGAAGATCCGGATCCACACCTTACCTTCACGCTTCATGTAACGCGTCATCGCGATACGTGCTGATTCGATCTGACGGTTGGTGATACGGCCAATCTCCATAGACTTAAGACCGAAAGAGCCAAAGGCCACGCGGCTACCACGCTGGGCTAAGCCTCGGTTACGTCCTTTCTGCTGCTTGCGATATTTCGTTCTTTTCGGCTGTAACATTGGTCATTTATTTTAGCTGTACCTCGTCTCCGAGGAACACACCCGGAATTTCTGCTTTTGGAGCCTCGTTCCGGGCAAAAATGAAGCCGTTCCAAAGGCGCCTCCGAAAAAGCTTGGCAAAGGTACGGCTATTTTTTGATAATCAGAAATCAACTCGGGCCTAAATAAAACCATTCATGCCCGAGCTTCGTGGGTCAGCGCAGGATCTCACCTGATGACTTCCACTTTCGATGCCAATTCTTGATATTGAGGCAATTAGGTGTGGCAAAGACACCTAGATGCCAGCAATAATTTTTTTAGCGACGTCCGCCGCCGCCGCCACCACGGCGATCTCCACCACGGCCTCCGCGACGGTCACCACCGCGGCCTCCACGACGATCTCCGCCACGACCACCACGACCACCACGACCACCGCGGTTGTCCTTGCTAGATAGGCCAGCGTTCGGGTTCAAGTCGCGCTTACCAAGTACTTCACCCTTACAGATCCATACTTTCACACCGATGATACCATATACAGTCAAGGCTTCCTTGATTGCATAGTCGATGTCAGCACGGAAGGTGTGAAGAGGTGTACGACCTTCCTTGTACTCTTCTGTACGGCTCATATCAGAACCATTCAGACGACCGGAGATACGCACCTTGATACCTTCTGCGTTAGCACGCATGGTAGACTGGATAGCCATCTTAATTGCGCGGCGGTAGTTGATACGCGCCTCCAACTGCTTAGCGATAGACTCAGCTACGATGTTAGCATCCAGCTCTGGCTTGCGGATTTCGATAATGTTAATCTGCACATCCTTGCCAGTAAGCTTCTTAAGCTCCTCGCGGATGCGGTCCACTTCCTGGCCACCCTTACCAATAATGATACCTGGGCGAGAGGTGTGGATTGTAATGGTAATACGCTTCAGCGTACGCTCGATGATTACGCGTGCAATACCGCCTTTTGGTACACGAGCGTTCAGGTAAGTCCGGATTTTCTCATCCTCAATTACACTATCCGCATAATTCTTATCCGCATACCAGTTGGAATCCCATCCGCGGATGTACCCCAAACGATTACCTATTGGATTAGTCTTCTGACCCATATGTCTAGGACTCGTTAAATTTTAAGTAATAATCGTTGGCTACTCCTCTTCTTCAGAGGCCAGTGGCAAACGGTTTTCAACAATAAGCGTAACATGATTGCTACGCTTGCGGATGCGGTGTGCCCGGCCGTGCGGAGCAGGACGGAATCGACGCAACATACCTGCCTCATTAGAGAAGGCTGTTTTAACGTACAAGTCGTAATCGTCAGCACTTTCCTGACCATCCAGTTTATATTCCCAGTTGGCAATCGCCGACATTAGAGCCTTCTCCAACCACTGGGCAGCTTCTTGCTTACTGAAGCGCAGAACATCCAGAGCCTCGTTCACCTCCTTACCGCGGATATTATCCACCACCAGGCGCATCTTACGGGCAGACATCGGGACGCTCTTTAGTTTAGCTACTGCTTCCATGATGTTTATAATTAATGGTGAATGGAAGAATGCTGAATGCTGTTTAGAAACCAGCATTCCTTCATTCTCTCATCGTTTTACAAATTAGCGGTTACCAGCATGACCTTTGAAGGTCCGTGTAGGAGCAAATTCTCCCAACTTGTGGCCAACCATGTTTTCTGTGACGTAAACTGGTACGTGGATCTTTCCGTTGTGGACAGCGATAGTTTCACCTACCATATCAGGAATGATCATTGAAGAACGAGACCAGGTTTTGATTACCGTCTTTTTATTAGACTCTTTGGCCTTTTCCACTTTCTTTAGCAGCTTGTGGAATACGTAAGGGCCTTTGCGAATTGATCTAGCCATCTCTATTTCTTGTTTTTCCGCTTGGTAATAATCAACTTGGTAGAGTGCTTCTTGTTGTTACGTGTCTTCTGACCCTTGGCCATAATACCCGTACGAGAGCGTGGGTGCCCTCCAGAAGCACGTCCTTCACCACCACCCATTGGGTGATCTACCGGGTTCATGGCTACACCACGAACGCGAGGACGACGTCCCAACCAGCGCTTACGACCAGCTTTACCCAATACCTGCAGACCGTGATCTGGGTTAGAGGTAGTACCGATAGTAGCACGGCAAGTAAGAAGAATACGGCGAACTTCACCTGAAGGAAGCTTCACAGAAGCATAGCGACCTTCACGTCCCATCAAAGTACCGTTAGTACCTGCAGAACGAGCTAAGGCAGCACCTTTCCCAGGCTGCAACTCAATTGCGTGAATGCTAGAACCCAGAGGAATCTCGCTCAACAACATGGTATTACCCACCTTAGGTTCAACACCTGCACCTGTCTCCACAGTATCACCTACTGTAAGGCCTTTAGGAGCGATGATGTAGCGCTTCTCACCGTCAGCGTATTCCAACAGTGCGATGAATGCAGTGCGGTTCGGATCATACTCGATCGTCTTCACAGTAGCAGCAACACCGTCACGGTTACGCTTGAAATCGATAATACGATAGCGGCGCTTGTGACCACCACCACGCTGGCGTACCGTCATCTTACCGGTACGGTTACGTCCACCTGACTTTTTCAGGGGAGCAAGCAGCGATTTTTCCGGCTTGTCGGTCGTCAACTCTGCGTATGTGTTACCCACGCGGGTACGCAAACCAGGAGTGACCGGACGAAACTTTTTAACTGGCATAATTTTGCTCTCTTCTCGGGATCTCGGATTCAGTGTGCATCAACGACCAGACGAGCCACTGAGGATCCCCACCCCGAGGATTTAATAATTAAATGTCTCCGAAGAAATCGATCTCTTCTCCATCAGCCAAGGTCACTACTGCTTTCTTATAAGCAGAGATACGGCCACGAAGAATTCCTGATTTGGTCGTTCTATTCTTTGCTTTCCCAGGCATTACCGCAGTGTTTACGGAAGTAACGGCTACTCCGTACATCTGCTCGACTGCCTTACGGATTTCCACTTTATTGGCCTTGCGATCAACTACAAAGCTGTACTTGTTCAGACCTTCTGAGAGCGTTTCTGCTTTCTCAGTGATCAGTGGTTTGATTAAAATTGGCTTTGCCATTTTACTTATGCTTTACGGGTATAACCCGGATTATGCAAATAATTCTTGAATCTTAGTAACGGCACCTTCAGACAACACCAATGTTTGGGTGTTCATGATTTGGTACACGTTCAAGTCGGCAGCACGTGCTACGTCAGCGCGCTGCAAATTGCGGCTAGACAATAGCAACTCACGCTCCATATCTGCAGTAACTACCAATGTCTTCTGACCATCTAGGTTCAGGTTACTAAGGATAGACTTAAACTCCTTAGTCTTTGGTGCATCGAAAGAGAAGTCTTCCAAGACAACGATTGAACCAGCACTTGCCTTTGCAGACAATGCAGAAGCTTTGGCAATTTGCTTCACCTTCTTGTTCAGGCGAAGATCATAGTTGCGTGGACGTGGACCGAAAACGCGACCACCACCACGGAACAATGGGTTATTGATACTACCCTTACGAGAGCCACCCGTACCTTTCTGACGGTGCAGCTTGCGAGTAGAACCAGCGATCTCACCACGCTCTTTAGCTTTGTGAGTTCCCTGACGCTGGTGGGCGAGATATTGCTTCACGGCCAAATAAACCGCGTGCTCATTGGGCGTCTGACCGAAAACGTCTTCTGACAGCTCTACGGTACGTCCCGTTTTTTCGCCTTGGGTATTTAGAACATCGAGTTTCATAACTCTATGAATTTATCTGATCTCTCGCCTGTGCCGAGGCTCCGGCGAGAAGCGTTTGCAAAAATTATTTCTCCAGGATAACGATCGCTCCCTTATGACCAGGAACTGCACCTTTTACAAGGATCAAGTTCTGCTCTGGGAAGATTTTCATTACGCGCAGGTTCTTCACCTTAACACGACCACCGCCATCACGGCCTCCCATACGCATACCTTTGAATACACGTGCAGGATAAGACGCGGCACCAATAGAACCTGGCGCACGCTGACGGTTGTGCTGACCGTGAGTAGCGTCGTTCACACCGCGGAAGTTGTGGCGCTTAACAACACCTTGGAAACCTTTACCTTTGGAGGTTCCAACAGCATTGATCATGTCACCCTCTTCGAATACTTCGTCGACAGTAACAGTCTCACCAGCCTTCTTTTCCAGATCTGAATCGCGAAACTCTACAAGCTTGCGCTTAGGATTGGTACCTGCATTCTTGAAATGTCCTTGCAGGGGTTGTGATGTATTTTTCTCTTTGGCATCACCAAAGCCCAGCTGTAGTGCTGAGTAACCGTCGGTATCTTCAATTTTCACTTGTGTAACGACACAAGGACCTGCTTCTACTACAGTACAAGCAATGTTACGGCCAGCCTCATCAAAGATGCTGGTCATTCCGACCTTTTTTCCGATAATTCCGTTCATCGTTATCGAATTTTATAGAGACACCGTTGGTAGTAAAAGTTAGAGTAGGACAGCAAAATGAAAGGCTACTTTCACTTGAAGTGTCACTCTGGACTTTAACTCACCAGAACCGGTGTTCTGATTCAATTAATCGCGATCCCGTCGATTCGTCGGGATCAGTCTAAAATGTTGATAGCGAGGAAGATGCTCTTCCGGACTACGTCAACTTAACTTGGATGTCCACACCACTGGGCAGTTCTAGCTTCGATAGAGCATCGACTGTTTTCTGAGTAGGCGTGTAAATTTCAATAAGGCGCTTATGAGTACGCAACTGAAACTGCTCCCGGGACTTCTTGTTGACGTGCGGTGAACGGAGCACGGTAAAGATTTTTTTCTCGGTGGGCAGCGGAATCGGGCCAGTTACGATGGCACCACTGTTTTTTACCGTTTTTACAATTTTCTCAGTTGATTTGTCAACGAGATTGTGGTCGTAAGAACGGAGCTTGATACGAATTTTCTGATTCATGCCAGCTTCTAATTGTCAAGTTATGATATAAAAACGGTACGCAAGCTTTTAGCTAATGTGCGCTAGGCAAGAAGCCAAATAGCTTGCGCACCCGTCCTATTTTTAAAATGCAGATGTCACTTTTGACATCCAGTATTGTCAGTCGTACAGTATGGAGACGCTTAACTAAGCGTTACTCACCTTTAGCTTTCTCAATCACTTCCTTAGCGATACCGTTAGGAGCCGCAGCATAATGTGAAAACTCCATAGAAGAGTTTGCACGACCAGAAGTAATCGTACGTAGGTCGGTTACATAACCGAACATCTCAGATAGTGGTACGTCAGCAGAGATAGAAACTGCACCACCAGTACGAGGCTCTTGTCCTTTCGGCAAACCACGACGGCGGTTCAAGTCACCAATTACAGCACCAGTATATTCTTCTGGAGTGATGATTTCCAACTTCATAATTGGTTCCAGCAATACTGGCCTAGTCATTGGAGCAGCAGCCTTAAAACCTTCCTTAGCACAAAGCTCGAAAGCGATTGGCTTACTATCCACTGAGTGCATGCTACCATCGAATACGCGCACTTTCATGCTATCGATGTTGTAACCAGCTAAGATACCGTTCTTCATCATTGCAGTAAAGCCATCACGAATTGGCTTCTGGTAGTTCTTATCGATGGCACCACCAACGATACCCCAGTCAAACTGAAGCTTAACCTTACCAGATTTGAAGTCGTCGCTTTCTAGAAACTCTTCATCAGCAGGGCCTAGTTCGAATTCCATATCGGCAAACAAACCAGAACCACCAGACTGCTTCTTCAGACGCTCACGGTGTGTAACCGTATTCTGCAAAGCTTCTTTGTAAGTAACCTGAGGCTCACCAACGTTACACTCTACTTTGAACTCACGCTTTAGACGATCGATAATGATCTCCAAGTGAAGCTCACCCATACCACTAATGATGGTTTGGTTAGTGTCTTCGTCGTAACGTACCTTAAAGGTTGGATCCTCTTCAGCTAGCTTAGCCAAAGCCATACCCAACTTATCAAGGTCCTTCTGAGTCTTAGGCTCAACTGCGATACCAATTACTGGGTCAGGGAATACCATTGACTCCAGAACGATTGGATTGTTCAAGTCGCAAAGAGTGTCACCCGTACGGATGTCTTTGAAACCTACTGCAGCTGCGATATCACCCGCTTCTACCGCATCGATGCTATTCTGCTTGTTAGCGTGCATCTGATAGATACGAGAAATACGCTCCTTACTATCAGAGCGGCTATTGTATACGTAGCTACCGGCGTCAAGCTTACCAGAGTAAACACGCATGAAGGCCAGACGACCTACGAATGGGTCGGTAGCAATCTTAAATGCCAAGGCAGCAAATGGATCTTCAACAGAAGGCTTACGCTTCTCTTCTTCGTCCGTCTTAGGATTGGTACCAACGATGGCATCAATATCAAGCGGTGAAGGCAAGTAAGCACAAACTGCATCCAATACAGCCTGAACACCTTTGTTCTTAAATGCTGTACCACACATCATTGGTACGAAAGCCATATCCATCACAGCTTCGCGAACGGCTTTGCGAATCTCTTCAACAGTCAAAGATTCTTCACCTTCCTCGAAGTACTTCTCCATCAATACCTCATCGTATTCTGCAACAGCTTCGAGCAAAGTGCTACGCCACTCAGCAGCAATTTCTACAAGGTCTTCTGGAGTATCGATCACTTCGTAAGTCATACCGAAGTCATCCTCGTTCCAAACGATCGCTTGGTTAGTGATCAAGTCAACTACACCTTTGAAGCGCTCTTCAGAACCGATTGGAATCTGAAGAGGAATTGCTTTAGAACCCAACTTCTCCTGTACGTCGTTTACAACGTTGAAGAAGTCTGCACCAGAACGGTCCATTTTGTTAACGAAACCGATACGTGGTACTCTATAGTTATCAGCCAGACGCCAGTTGGTCTCTGACTGTGGCTCTACACCAGATACCGCACAGAACAAGAATACCAGACCGTCCAATACACGCAATGAGCGGTTTACCTCTACGGTAAAGTCAACGTGTCCTGGAGTATCGATGATATTTACTGCGTACTCCTTTTCCTTCCATTTCCAGGAAGTCTTAGTGGCAGCAGAGGTAATGGTAATACCACGCTCTTGCTCCTGCTCCATCCAGTCCATAGTTGCAGCACCATCGTGAACCTCTCCAATCTTGTGGCTCAATCCGGTGTAGAATAGGACGCGCTCGGTAGTTGTTGTCTTACCAGCGTCAATGTGAGCGGCAATGCCAATGTTTCTCGTATACGTGAGATCCTTAGCCATGATCAATCCCTGTTCGGGCGTTATAATTGTTAATGTTCAATAGAATTATACACGGAAGTGTGCGAAGGCACGGTTAGATTCTGCCATACGGTGCGTATCTTCCTTACGCTTAACAGCAGCACCTTCACCTTTGCTTGCAGCTAGTAGCTCAGCAGCCATCTTCTCAGCCATCCCTTTACCTGAGCGCATGCGTGCGAAGCGGATCAACCACTTCATGCCGATAGACAATTTACGCTTAGCACGGATTTCGGTTGGGATCTGGAAAGTAGCACCACCGATACGGCGAGAACGAACTTCCACTTGTGGCATAGCATTGTTCAATGCTTTCTTCCACACAGCGTGCTCGTCACCATCACTACGCTCTTTGATTATATCCATTGCGTCATAGAATACTTTGAAGGCAACACTCTTCTTGCCTTGCAACATCATCATATTGACGAACTGAGTTACCATCGGATCACCGTAGCGTGGGTCCGGAGCAATAACTCGCAATTTTGGCTTTCTTTTCCTCATTGTTCTCTTTATTAGCGGTTTCTGCCAATGTGCTCTAAAAGCGGCAATCCATCCAGTTATTCACCGAATGGATAAGGAAACGTAATTAATATTAGCTCCTAGGACGTTTAGTACCGTACTTAGAGCGAGATTGTCTGCGATCGTTAACACCAGCAGTATCCAGGGCACCACGTACAATAGTGTAACGTACACCAGGAAGGTCCTTAACACGACCACCACGGATAAGTACGATTGAGTGCTCTTGTAGGTTATGGCCCTCACCAGGGATGTAGGCAATTACCTCGATACCATTAGTAAGACGAACCTTAGCTACTTTACGAAGAGCTGAGTTCGGCTTCTTTGGCGTAGTAGTGTAAACACGAGTACAAACCCCGCGCTTCTGTGGACAAGAGTCCAATGCACGTGACTTGCTCTTGGTCACAATTTGAGTGCGGCCCTTGCGCACAAGTTGATTAATAGTAGGCATACGCTTTCTTAATTTAAAAAAGGTCACTTTTTACAGTTCCTCGGTCTTGCCAGAGGCCTACACCAGGTCTTGAATTTTTCAGGATCCAATCTCCGGTATGTCTTCAGGAAATGAGCTGGTTGGAACACAACTTCCCCATCCCCTGCGAAAAAGCGAATGCAAAGGTACGCTTTATTCTTTGAAAACCAAAAGGGTAAAACACTTTTTAGCGGAGAGAAATTCCCGCCAGGTAGGCGGCAGTTCTCCTACACGGATTGGCACATTGGTAAAAGGGAAAAATCGGAGAATAATATTTGCAATCGATCTCAAAATTGCCAATAGAATTTCTTCATGATTTTGTTGTTAAATCGCAAAACTGGTCTTAACTGATTCTTGGCAAAGCATCTTATTGTGGGGGTGAAGAGCCATTTGGAGCAAAATAGGTGGTCAACATTTGATGTCTTAGCACCAAATACTCTTCCATTAAAGCAATTTCAGTAATGAAATCGTTCCCGTCATAATATACCGGGCCATCAAGCGGCCAACGAATGAAGTTTGGACCAACAAGTGGAGTGAGAATGGGTAGGTAGCTGTCCACTCGTTGCAAAAGCCCATCAAGACTAAGTATCCCCTCCTCGTTAAGGCCCCACCAGCGATTCTGCAATGCTTGCCAATAAAGTGGTTGATCTAAGAGGCGGTCAAATAGGAGTGAGCGCCTGCAGTCGATCCAGCGATCCAAGTTTTTCTCATTATCCCCATCTCTTCCAAAAGAATGATCATAATCCCAAGGTGCGACTCGAAGCGGAGTATCCGCCCCTTGCTTGTACAGATAGAAGTTCTTCTTGAGACCATCGCTATTATTGGACAGTAGTAGCAAAAGATGCCAATCTATGATATTTTCTAAGTCGAAGGCCTCCCCTACCCGATCCATAAATATGCTATCAGGAGTATCAGCTACCAGCATGCGAATGTCATAGATAAACCCAGTGCGGTCATCTACTGCTTTATCCGGATACGTTTGCTGATAATAGTTGTCTCCGTATTGCGGCCGAAAGTTGCTCAGGTCAGGGATGAAAATGGGCGGTTCTTTGAACACACAGGCCTCAGGATCTCGACTGTTGATTCCGAGACTGGACCTGTCTAACTTCTCCATTAATACGTATAGTCCTTGGTATCGTCCATTGAGGCGCAGTTCAACATAACTACACTGAGGAGCTTCATGGTGAGTTGACATATCTCGAAACAGATCGTACGAAAGCACGTGGCGTAGAAACGTCTTATCAATATAGTTGGCATTGAGAATCCAGTCATCATCTGCCGGCAACCCGGCTAAAGAAATATCTCGTTCCAGGTCAAGTTCGAAAGAATGCTTTGGAAAAGAAATGGAATACCCGCCACGTCTTTCTATACGGCCAGGATATGCTTGGAAGGTGTCTGATGTTAGCACCTGGAATACCATTGGAACTTTATGGTCGGCAGGCACCTCCTGGACCAAGTCAATATTAAAGATAGCGTGTTCTGCGTCCTTCCCTGTATTTGCACAGGCACTTAGTAGAACAGCTAAGCCAGCAATAATGAAGATAGCCCTCACTTATATTTCGATACTGTTTTATGTCCGTTTTCCAACCAGGGTCAATATTAATCATTCAAGATGACTGACAAATCACTCTCTAGCGTTAGTCAATATAGGTAATCCATGGAAATCCTGATCCCTATTAAAAGGAAAGCGCCTGTTGATACATAACCAACAGACGCTATCCTTGCCTTAACAGGCGCTATTCCTTAGAACCAGCCTGCACCCAAGTTTCGGAACGGCCAAGGTATACTTGCTAAGATCAAGATCAATCCTATTAAGTAGAAGGTATAGATTGTCTTATGTCCACGTGCCTTCTCTGTTTGGCGCTTGGCCTTGCTGTACCCCATAGTAATCAGCACTATCGCAATTAGCATCAAACTGATGTGTTCAACGGTGTAAAAACGTAGCATACTATCTTTCATCACACCAGAAGCGAACTGAACTTTTGGACTAATGAAGTAAAGGATAAAACCCAAAACCAATTGGACATGGGTAAAAATCAGCCCAAGCAAAGGCATTTTCCCTGCTGGATAATCAGCTTTCTTTGACCAATTAGACCAAGCGGTTGCAATGGCCAGAACTAGGAATAAAAGCACCAACCAGCGTAAGCCGGAATGGGCGTGGAGTAGCATTTTATACATGTGGTTTCTTTTGCAGCGAAGATAGGGAATTTTGGTGTTCACCAACTTCCATGTATGCTCGATTAGAATAGCATATCGCGAGCTAGAAGCTCTAACAAACAACTTACGTTCGTTATCGATACCAACCTCATCGAATCCTGAGTTAGGGCTTATCTACAAGTAGATATTCAAATTAGTTGCGGCGAAATACTTTATCGGCAATCTCCGAAAGGGATTTATGTAACTTTGCGCCCATTCACATCATTAAAGACACTAGATGCACCGATCAGGTTTTGTAAATATTATTGGCCGGCCCAATGCCGGAAAGTCCACTTTGATGAACGCGCTAGTAGGTGAGCGCATGTCGATTATCACGGCCAAGCCGCAGACAACGCGGCATCGTATTATTGGATTATTGAGTGGAGAAGACTTTCAGATTGTCTTTAGTGATACTCCAGGTGTGATCAAAGATCCAGCATACAAGATGCAGGAGGCCATGAACCGTTTTGTGGACTCCACTTTTGAGGATGCTGATATGATGCTATTCGTGGTGGGGGCGGATGAAGAATACGAGGACGACGACCCAATCGTACAGCAGCTTAGTAACAGTAAGGCTCCGGTATACCTTATCCTAAACAAAATAGATCTATCCGACCAGGCTACTATCATCAAGCAGATTGAGACCTGGCAAAATCGACTAAACCTTGCTGGCATCTTCCCTATTGCTGCCCTCCATAAACAAGGTACGGATGGCTTACTCAAAACCGTCATTGAGAATCTACCGGAAGGGCCTGCCTACTATCCGAAAGATCAACTTACGGATCGGCCGGAGCGCTTCTTCGTGAGTGAGATCATTCGGGAGAAGATCTTAGAGAATTACCATCAGGAAATTCCTTACTCTGTAGAGGTAGGTGTGGAGTCTTTCAAAGAAACAAAGACCAAAAAAGGAGATGACCTCATCCGCATTCGCGCAGAGATATACGTAATGCGTCCTACTCAAAAGAGCATTATTATCGGAAAAGGCGGTAGTTCCATCAAACAACTTGGTACCGATGCACGCAAGGCGCTAGAGACTTTCCTCGAAACAAAAGTCTTTCTGGACCTCCACGTCAAAGTACGCGACAATTGGCGCGACGATGATCAATGGCTCAAACGCTTTGGGTACTAATCTGGGGATTGCTAGATTAGTTTGATTGCTCAACGAAATCTATTGCTCCCGAGCTGCTGCTAATGGATTATCTGTCCGGAGGATGCGAAGTGCTTCCTGCACCATATCATCTTGGCCATTCCACACAGCGAAGAAACCTTCCGTGTTGTAGAGCTGCCGAGCCAGACGTGCTTTCAGAAAACGCTTAAGTTCACTAACTACACGACTATTCGACGGCAAAGGACTCTCTTCTCCTTGCTCCTTCGCATAATCCAGGTAATCTGAGTATACAGAAGCAGGCACTCGATAATTAGCCACGAAGCCCTCCAGATCATACTGGTCGGCCAAGTCAGGATTTTGCTCGCTATAGCGGAAGATAAAGCCAGCTGCATATTGGCGCCAGCGCAGGTAATCTTCCCGAAGCAGGAAAGTATCTAGTGGAACGAACACATCTGGTGTAACACCACCTCCACCATAAACTACGTGTCCATTATCGGTATAGAAGCGTGTGCTATCAGCGATAGCGATATTGTCTTCTTCGGAGAGTTCGCCATTTAAGTAACGATCCTCTACATCACGATCATAGGTCGCTTCGTCACCGTTCTCATAATCCTTTTGGATACATCGACCCGATGGTGTGTAATAGCGAGCTACCGTCAACCGCAAAGCGGAGCCATCGCGAAGTGGATATTGTTCTTGTACTAAGCCTTTGCCAAAAGACCGGCGTCCAACCAACACTCCACGATCATGATCCTGAATAGCCCCTGCCATAATTTCACTAGCTGAAGCAGAGCTCTCATCGATAAGGATGACTACCTCACCAATATTGTAGAAAGGACGACCATTCGTAGAGTACTCGGTACGCTTAACGGTACGGCCTTCGGTATAGACGAGTAGCTTTCCTTTATCAGGGAACAATTGACTCAGCATGTTTGTGGCTTGCGTGAGATAACCGCCTGGATTATGACGTAGGTCCACCACTAAATCCTGCATCTCATGTTCTTCCACAAGCTTCTGCAGTGACTGTACGAATTCATCATAGGTAGTGGCACTGAAACGATTAACCTTGATGAAGCCTGTTTTCTCGTCCAGCATCATAGCCACATCAACACTATGCACAGGAATCTTATCACGAGTGATGGTGAAGTCCAGCAAGTCATCTTCACCGTAGCGCTTAATACCTACATTAACTTCTGTACCTTTTTCACCACGCAAAAGCGAGAATATATCACGCGTATCGAGTTGCATTCCTGCTACAATTGAATCTTCGATAGCGACGATCTTATCACCAGCGCGAATACCAACCGCCTCAGATGGGCCGCCTGCTAGCGGAGTAACAACTACAATCGTATCATCAAGAATCATAAACTCGACGCCAATTCCATCAAAATTACCTTCCAGCTGCTCATTGATGGCAATAAGATCTTCAGCAGAGATATAATTACTATGTGGATCTAGTTCGCCCAGGACAGCATCAATCGCTTTGTCAATCATCACATCTTTATCCGCATCCTCAACATACTTGGCATCGATGTAGCGAAGTAGTTCTTCTATTTTACCTTGGCCGGCTAGTCCTCGATGAAGATTAGCCAGATCACTACTGGAAATTACGGTAGTGGGTGAGGAGGATTGAAAGCGTAATCCAATAAACATCCCTATCGCCAGCGCTGTAGCCAAAAGGAGGGGCAACCAAACTGCCACTTTTTTCAATAATGCGTTATCCTGATTCGACATGAACTTCTGATTAAAGCGCAAATATATACTCCGCAGGTAAAAGATGTAATTTATACAAAAAAATACAGATATTGTTCTGTTAGCAATCACCAGCTTTAGTCGCTTGAAGCAGAATTTATCAGCATGAGTAAGGACAAAGAAATCGACGATCTGGACCGCAAGATTCTCTCTATTCTAATGCGCAACTCCAAGAAACCCTTCACGGAAATCGCTAAAGAACTATACGTTTCCGGAGGTACGATCCACGTACGGATGAAAAAGCTGGAAGACGCAGGAATCGTGCAAGGGTATAACCTAAACGTAAATTATGAGAAATTGGGGTATGATATCGTGTCTTTTCTCGGCATTTATTTGGACAAAAGTTCGCTCTACTATGATGTGGCTCGCGAACTCGCCAAGATTCCTGAAGTAGTCGGCGCCCACTACACTACCGGAGTATACAGCATTTTCGCAAAAATCATTTGCCGAGACACTACGCACCTCCGGGATGTACTCCACGATAAAATCCAACCTATCAAAGGGATTCAGCGAACAGAGACCTTCATTTCACTGGAGGAAAGCATAGATCGTCCACTTGATATTCTTGAAGAAGATTGATGCAATTGTCCGCCTGTGACTTAGATTACATTCTTATTTCCAGATTCTACTTTATTTTTGCGCCTTCAAACTGCGCAACATGATCAAGATAACAGTAGTTGATCGGGAAGATGTACCCCACGAATTGGATGCTCCCACGGACATGAACATGAACCTCATGGAGCTTTGCAAAGCCTATGAGCTACCGGTAAAAGGAACCTGTGGTGGTATGGCCCTGTGCTCTACTTGCCATTGTTATGTGATAACCGACCATCAACTCAACAGCATGACAGAAGACGAGGAGGACATGTTGGACCAAGCCTTCTTTGTCGAAGACAACTCGCGTCTGGGCTGCCAGCTTAAGTTAGTCGATGAAATGGATGGCCTGGTGGTGAAGCTGGCTCCGGAGGATGAGGAGATGTAGGGGGTGGGGTTAGTTGGATTAGTTGAGTTAGTTGGGTTAGTTGGGTTAG
>CAJXOS010000026.1 GCA_913057725.1 uncultured Lewinella sp. | reverse complement strand
AACGTTTCGTGAGAAACGCAAACGACCAGCAGTGATAATCGAATAGGTACTTTCGTGGGGCAGCAGTATTCAAGACTAAATCTTCCTCTGCAAATCATGTAAACGATTATATAGTTCCAAATAAGCTACCACAGAGTTTTCGAGTTGGAACTTTCTAAGGGGAAGATTGTCCCATTTTCCCTGTCGAGATTTTACTAATGATTCTACTAGGGCAGAGACAGATAGCAACTCCATAGTTATGTACTTCCCTGTGACAACCTCAGCCAAGGCTTTCTTCCCTGAGCTGATGATAGGAATCCCCTGTGCCACCGCCTCCGCTGCCACAAAACAAAAACCCTCTGTGTAAGAAGGAATAACGATTGCGTGACTCTTTTGCATTACTGCTCTAAGCTCAAGATTGGAAAGTTCATGTAGAACCTCCAAGCTATCCTGAGGGCAATGCTTGGCCATTAGACCTTGCACTTGCTGCCATATAGCTTTAGGATATCTAGGTGCCACGAGTCGGAGTAAGCCTCCGCTACCCTCGTCGGTAGCTACAAAAGCTCCCCAGGCTGGCAGCAGCAGATCAAGTCCCTTGGAAACCCCGAGTCGACCAACAAATACGACTGAGAAGGTCTCATCTAGTGACTCCTGGTTGCTTGGGTACAAGGAATAGTCAATGCCATTGTAGATTCGCGTGATTCTCTCACGCTGTACACCTGCTTCAACTAGGCTTGATTTGGTTGCCTCTGATACAGCAATATAGTGGTCGAAAGTAAGGCGAACTACCAGTTGCTCAAAACAATAGTAAAGGAGCCTTTGCCAGGATTGTAAGAATGGCAAACTAAACCAGAGCTTTCCCCAGTACTCATGAAAAGTGATCACTGTTGGCCTTCGCCTAATGAACCCTGTAAGCCACGCTGGGATGGCAGCATTATAAGTAGTGGTATGAATAATATCTACATCCCTGGATGCTCTCCAGACATGAGGGAGGCTCACTAGTGTAAATAGAAATCGATTGAAGCACCTAATTCTATAGATCTCAACTCCGTCCAGTTTCTCTCGCTTCGCCAGGCCAGAATCATGAAGAGTGGTTATAACTTTTACACTATGCCCCTTCTCAACAAGCATTCGGGTTACTTGGCCGAATAACTTTTCCGCACCACCTAGATACGGCTCAAAATGCTCCAATACAAAGAGGAACCTCATTGCGTTGACTCTTCCTCGTCCTGGAAATTCAGTAAGGCGACACTTCTGGTCAGCTTGGTAAGATCCTCACGGTTCTTGACCTGGAGGCGATAGAGTCGATACTGAATAAAGAAAACTAAGCCCAGACCCAAAAATAATACCGCATTAGTGTTGCTTTTGAAGCCCAGGATTTCAGCAATGAAATTGGAAATTTCATCAGGGAAAATGGCTAATAGAGCAATGCCAATCCACAGAGCTCCACTAAGTATCGTTTCTCGGAGATCTGTTCGCCCTCGATAGTATCGCAGTACATTATTGGTTAAGATCAATAGTACTAGAATGGGAGCAATCCACTGAAATAATCTTACTTCCATCACTTTCCAATTTTATCGAAATAATAGCTTCCATAGGAAGTTGAAAGCCGTTTTGATACCTACCTGAAAATCTTGTCCTTTCCTTAAAGAATAAGGCGTATATCTGACGGATATTGGGCATTCTACAATTTGCAGATTCTCTTGTTCTGCATGGATGATCATTTCACTGCAGTAACTAAAGTCATCCTGATATAAATCAATCCCTGTGATAGCCCTTTCTCCAAGCAGCCGAAATCCAGACTGTGTGTCAGAATATCTGCCTTGGCAAAAGGTGTTTGTTAAGATATTCGCAATTTGATTGTAAAATCTCCTTATGACAGGTATTTGGTGATTTTCTGACAAGAATCTACTTCCAATGACCAGATCCGCTTCTGTTTTTTGTAATCGTTCAAACATAGGAATCAGATCTTCTGCTAAGTGCTGACCATCAGCGTCCATAAATGCTACGTAGGGATGTTTTTTTAGACGGGCAAAGGCAATTCCAGTCATGCAAGCCGCCCCTGCTCCTCTGTTTATCGGATGGCGCAATACTGGGACGCCCGCCTTTCTTACTTTTTGATAGGTTTCGTCCGTACTACCATCGTCGACAACGACTATTGGACAATCTAGTACTCGCTTGATATCAGCTATCACTTCAGCAATTACCTCTGCTTCATTGTAAGCAGGAAGGATAACCAGAACTGGAAGAGATGCTGGGGTCATGACCTTATTTTATACGGAATAAAGCCACACGACCATTGTATACTGTATTACCTATCAGGCCCGGTTGTGCCTGAGCCATCTGACCATTTGGTAGTCGAGTTGGGGCCTGCGCATTTGGTGCAGCAACAAAGTTATCTGTCAAAATCAACTCTGCTTTTCCTGTGCTAACCATTAAATTCAGAAAACGCTCACATTTTCTGCGCAAAGTTTGCTCTGGTGTTTGATCTAAGGTATAAGTGTTTAAGTCATAGAGAACGTACTCAAAGTCATTGTCACTTAAAACATCCAGGAAACTATCAGGCTGCTCGGTAATACTCAGGATACGAGCAAAACGATCAAGCTGGTTGTCTTCAAACACCCGCTCATTGTTTCGTTCGATATGGTATTGCAGGTAGGTATTAATTCGATAAATTCTAGCCGAGGGGTCTCGATTTACGATACTTGAGATTTCACTGGAATAGCGATCAAATAGGGAAAGTGTTTCGAAATGATCCAGATCACCACTAGTAAGAAAACTGACCATTGGCCAATTGAATAACTGTGCTTTGGGCTGACCTAATTGTGACGAACTCAAAACTACCAGTGTATTGGCCAAAAGCTGTAGGACTAAAGCTGTGCCAAAAATGTATTTGATCAACCGAGAATAACCTTCACCGAAAAACAATTCCGGTTTTTGTAAGTAATAGATAAGTATGGCTGGTATGAGAATCCACGTTAACATAGCATACCAGCTGATACTATTGCCCAAAAGGGCCCAAAGCAGGACATAAGCGAATAAGAATAATCCTATACCATATAGCGCTTTTGGCCATTCTTGATAACGCCACTTCAGGAGCTTTACCAGCCCTACAAACAAGGCAAGAAGTAGCGATAGGAACAAGGTAGTGGGCCACGCTGCTATTGCTGTGAAAACTGAAGAGAAGACTTCACCAATATGGATTAGTGGTGATTGTAGGCTTTGCCAGAAATAATAAAACTCTGAGTTGAGCCAATCCGGATAGAAGCCATAGAGTGATCTTTGGTATTCTGTGGCAGCTTCAAAGTAGCCTTCTTGTGGACCTGTTTCCGTTAAAGACCACACCCAGGCGGTTAACAAAAAAGTCATTGTCAAACCAGCACCTAAAGTTCTAACCCAACCTAATCGTAAACCAAACCCCAAGAATAGCAGTGGGATTAGAGCAAGCCAGAAAAAGCCGATCTCTTGATGTCGAAGTCCTGCTACATTTGTATTAGCGGTTAGGTCGAAAGGAATGGTTAGGTATCTCCATATCCCCTCCTCATACCCTAGGTAACGCTGAAGTTCTTCTCGCTGAACACTTCCTAGAAGTTCTTGTAGCTCATCGTTGTCTTCTTCTTCCGCACTCGGCTCTACTGGAGGGCTTTGCTGCTCATTTTGGGTAAGCTGAACCCAAGAGCGTTCAGCTCCGTCAAATCCTGGCGGGCGATTAAATCGTGAAGAAAGGAGCTCTGGTTGTACCGTAATGGCTATCCGATCAGGTTTGCCGTAGAGTAAACTGGATATGGTCAGGCCTTTATCGCTCTCCATCAGGTGTTTAGTAGCCCATGGTGCAAATACGAAAGCAAAGCTTGCTCCAACTACCACAAGACTTAGTATCCATGGTACGAAACGGGAGCGATGTTGCCAGAAATGATAGACGGCTGCTATTAGCCCAATACCACCAATAAGACCACCAAACATTATTGCTTCATCGCCAGAGATTGGTAAGTTGCCCCAGTGGTAAAATCCGCTTAAGAAAATGAATCCTAAAAAGATCAGATTCCAAGCAATAAACAATAGCTTTCCGTAATGATGAGAAAGGTATCCTATTGCACCTGCAAAGAGAAAAATCGTAGTATACTTTATCGAAAAGGCAAATCCTAGCAGGAGTCCAAATAGTATGGCAGGATACCAGTATTCACTCTTCAATAGATCTTTCCATTGTGGCGCTTTTTCTGGTTTTTTCCAATCAAATAAGATGACCAAAGTGGCTATGCTTATGAATAATCTTCTCATCAACCATCGTTTGGAAACTCATCATCGGAAGTGTGAGTATGAGCACTACAGCCAGTAGAGCGTAGCTTGACTTAAGCCATCTGCGAATAAATGAATAGGCAAGTGCCAAAGCGGGCAAATACATAGCATGTGACAGTAAGATGTTAACCGTCGGGCTACCAAACAACAACTTACCCCAACTCATGACAACCGACCAGCCAAAGGCCTGATAAGCTCCGGGTAAACTGTTGGTTTGTCCCACTAGCTGAGCAAGATTTGCGTATAACAGACTACCATCGTAGCCAGTTGCGAAGGCCTTAATCCCTCCTACCCAGTAGACGCCGACGAAAAACAAGCCAATCCCCGCCACAGGAAGTTGCCACCAATGATACTGGCGCCATTTATGTTTTTCCCAGATCCAGGACTTAATTAATTCAAGAGCGGATTGCCTTTCCAACACTATCGCCGCAAGGAGGATAATAGCCAATATTGGCCCGTACAAAAGACCAAACAGTCCTAATAAAGTACTAATGAACCCCAAGACCATAAGGCCAAGAGCAATAGCTATCAGTGGGCTTGTCGGGGCTTCCTTCCAAGGACGTATAATAATTCGTCCGATAGCCATAAGCCCTACACCTAAGCCTAGGAGTAACAGCAGATACCAAATGCTATTGGCAAAGTAAAAAAAGAAGGCAGGCCCTGGTGTAACGTCAGGCAGATCGATGCCTATCCAGAAGCGAAGAATAATGAAGAAGCCAATCACCAAGCTAATGGCAATCAAATGCCAACCGCGCAAGTACAAATCCCATCCCTTTCGTTTCTTTTTCAGCCGTTGATGACTGAAAAAGCCGAGACCTGCAAGGAGCACAGAGAGTCCTACTATCTCACCTGCATATGGATGCTGCGCATACAAATCCAATTGATGTGGATGGAATCCAATGTAAAGTAAAATCACCCAGATCAGCCATAATGTAAGGGTAGATCCGACCACGATTGTGGACAGGCGTGAGGCCATGAGAAAAGTTGGTTTGTCTGTGTCTCAAGGTACTAAAATTGCAATTAATGGGTCATTTATGCCTACCTTTTCTACTATCTTAGCTTTTCACACGTTCTATATGAAACCCCAAAGTTCATGTCGCTTCGATCTGTCGGAATCATAACATTTTTCACACTGTTTTTATCTCTGAGTCTTACTGCGCAAGAAAGTTCGGACTCCAGTCGAAGTAATTATGCTTTGTTATGGGAAATAACGGGCCCAAATCTCAGTGAACCATCATATGTTTTTGGTTCTATGCACGTTCGATACAGCTCCGTTTTCGAGTTTCCAGACAGTCTACTCATTTGTCTGGCGGAAAGTGATGCCTTTGCTAATGAGATCCATTTGGATTCGGCAATGCAACGCACCTTCGAAGTGTATTTAGATCAACAAGAGCTGCAAGTCGATAGTAGCTATATCCGTCTACTTCAAGAACGTGTACTTCGGCCGGATACAACTGATAATGAAGAAGATTCGTCAGACTTTTCGGATTTCAAATCATTTCTCCAGCGGAGTAAGGAAGGCCGTGATTTGCGGAGTGGTGACAATATGCCCACCATGTTGGATGCTTACCTAATGGAAGCGGCCCGCCGACTTGGGAAAGAACTGTATGGGTTAGAGAAGATAGATGAGCATTTATATGAGCCCGAAGATGAGGAAACACCTGCTTCCACAAAATTTAAGTTCTCCCTCTTTGCGAACGATGGGGATGAGCTATTGCGATTGTATTACAATGGCGATTTAGCCCCTATTGATGCGTTTATCCGCGCTGAACCTGAGAGCTTTAATCAATTTGCACTAGTTGCCCGAAACTACGTCATGGTTGATGCGATGGAGCGTATCATGTCTAAAAAGCGACTTTTTAGTGTGGTCGGAACAGCGCACTTACCTGGCGAAGAAGGAGTACTACAATTGCTTCGAAATCGTGGATATACCCTGCGTCGCGTGATGCCTACTTTTACCGGCTTGAGAGACAGCGTCTTGCTTCCTGAACTAGAACGTCCGTGGCCTACAGAAGATGCTCAGCGTGGATTATATGAACTTGCAATGCCGCTAGGAGTGCAACACATCCATCATGATGGAGTAAATAGTTCTCATTTGAGTTTTGACATTGGTCGTGGGCTTTCCTACCTACTCCTGACCAGTAGCATGCTGCCCTATGATTACAACAATTTTGATCTGCTGTTCTTCGAGGAAGATGGATATGAGGTAATCAAGAAAACGCCTTACGAGCATAATGGCCTCTCTGGATATCGCTACGAGCTGGAGATTCCAGGTAACGAGGTACAGTACTATCGGGCTTACACTTTTTTCTATGATCAACAACTGTACTACCTCCAAATAGGTGCATACGAAAGGGATCACTTGGAGGATAACGAAGATGCCGAGACCTTCCTTGACCGTTTTACTGTCAATAGAAAAAATCGCAATAAGTGGGTGGAGGTTGTGGACTCGCTGGGAGGTTTTAAAGTGCGACTTCCTGATAATTACTTGTATTCTGCGAGTTCCCGAAATGAGGCGATACCTTACCAGAAGGCTATGGACTACCCTCAACACCAATACCGAGCAGGATTTGAAGAGGAGAAAGCCTCCGTTTGGCTGCAGTACTATGATGTAAGCCCTGGTACCTATCGGAAGCGCGTATGGGATCAGCTACAAGAGGGAGTTGAACTCTTAGAAGGGCAATATGGAATCGATATTTCAGTAACAAAGCGAGCAGAGAATCAATCCTATCCTAGCTGGGAACTGAGTGGAGAGTTCTTGGATGAAGGGCTCCTGTTTAAAGGCAAGGTGATGGCTAAAGGAAATCGACTCTATGTCCTTAGTGCCGTCGATGAAAGTCGTCAACAACTCACGAAAAAGTTTTTATCCTCTTTTCGTTTGATCGAAAAAGCACCGGCTACCACTCCGACTTTTCACCCGTTCTATGAAGACCAGGTCCAGTTATTGCTGCCGGGTACGCCTGCTACAGTTCTAGAGAGTAAGGAAGAGGACTTATCTACTCCCGCCCGATACCGGCAATCTATTCAGGGATTAGACCCTGAAACCGGAGCTAGCTACGAAGTGGAGGTTTTGCTTTTGCCTTCGTACCATTCTTTGATTGATGCTGAGGCACTACATCAGCAGGAACTTTCTCGTATGCTTTCGGATCAAGACAGTCTTTTGGGATTAACTCGAGTAGAAATGGGCGATGACTTTTCCGTACCGATCTACACCTACAACACCTCACATGATCAGCTTCAACAAAAATTGCAATTATACCGTTGGGGAGATTATTGGGTGAAGAAAAGACTGGTAGCACTCCCTGGGTACTTTGAAAGTAATACTGCGGTAGCCTTTTTCACCGGTGATGAATGGTCCGTTCCTGCTTCTTCCCCTCCCCTGGCGGGTGGCCTGAGTGAGACCTTGATGAATCAGCTACAATCAGCAGATAGTCTGCAATTGAGATGGGCACTAAAAAGTATTGATCCGCAGCTTACATTTAAACGTGCAGATATTCCTCAGTTGAGAGAAGTGATCCTGGATAACAATTGGGTAGCCAGAGGGCTAGAGAAGGAAGCTAGTGATTTAATCGTAAGATCTCTATTGACGTTAGGCAAAGAGGGTGAGCAACTATTAATTGAGTCTTTTCCTGAAATTAGAGAATTGCCGTTACAAGAGAGTTTTCTCACTACGTTGGCGCAAGAAGCCTCTACGGAAAGTAGGAATACCTTGTTCCGCATATTGGCTAAAGACCTTCCGTTGCCTGATGACTTGTCGGCCAAAGCGTTAATGGGCTTTCAAGATAAACCGGCCTTGGTTTTGCAATATTGGGCAGATTTTTCTCGGCTAATGGAAGATGATCATGAGCCCCTTTACACTTGGGAATTAGCACGCCAGGTGCTGTCACAGGATTCCTTAAGTAAAGCCCCTGTACTAGCCGCGAGGCACTTATTTTTAGAACGTGGTCAGGAACTGCTTGAGACTTGGGAAGGACAGGATGAGGACGTGCCAGTAGCAGTGTTTCAAGTATATAAATTACTCCCTGAAGCACCTAGCTTGATGCGGCAGGTGCAAGATATCCTGAACCGAACCGAAGTAGATAAAGTGAGTGTTGAAGCGGCGGCCTATCTTTTGGCAAAAGGGAAAGATCTACCGAAAAAGAAGGTGCGACAAATACTGAAACAACAAAGCCTCCGAGTCCCCTTCATTCGTGTGCTGAATGAATTCGATCGTCTTGATCTTGTTGATACGCGCTACTTTGATGAGGAGGCCATCGCCAGGACGATGTTACTCGAACTATTAGATGCTGAAGGAGTCGTAAGTAATGTAGAGAACTTGGATGTAATAGAGGCATTGTTTCGAGGCGAACCACAACGAGCCTTTGTCTATTCCTTTGATCTTGATGGTGACCGTAGTCGCCTGGCTGTTGTCGGATTTTTCTCGACTACCAAGTCCAAAGCATTTTTGGATGAGGGGCTAGTAAACTTTACCCTGTATACGATCACTCGACGGCGGCAAAGTAGAAAGGCCCAGCAATTGGTAGATGAGCTCAATGACTTCTAGTAGCTCCAAAAGTAAAGCGGCTGCGTGGAAAACCCACGCAGCCGCTTTATACAATATCTATTTACCGTTCTAGTTGAACAGGTTATCGTAATTCTCGCCGGAGTTGGTGCGTTTTTGCCCCTCGGCACTGCGCTCTGGCAATGAATCCAAATCGAGCGTTTGAGTTGGCTTACCTTCTCCCAATAACATCAAGGTGCTCTTCTGCTCCCATTCTTCCAGCATGCGTATGCCCTCTTCTTCGAAGACACCATTCTGAAGATCTACAGAGTCCATGAAGTTAGCCGACATTTCCATGAAGCGCTCCATCTCACCAACTTTGTTGGCAACATCGTCGGCTACTGCTTCCATCGCCATGTCGAACATAGCGCGCTTATCTGGATCTCCAGAAATAACACTCATCGCAGACTTCATTGCACTATGTGAGGCACGAATGGCTTTACGTTCTTGCTCCTTGAGCTTCACCTGGTCCTTGGTATCTTCCAATAAGATCTCCGAGTTATCGTGCATCTTGTTAAGGATCCGAGACATCACCTCCATTCTGGAATGTAAGGCGTGGTATTTCTCATTGCTTTCCTTTAGGCGGGCAGCCTTACGAGAAGCCAAGACCATTTGCTGATCCATACCTTTCTCTTTTGCGGCACTCGCCAACTTCATCTGCTTTTGGATCTCATTCTTGTTCTCCTGCATCAGACCTTGCATCTTACGCATTTGACCTCGAAGCTTGCCAATCTGTGTGCGCATCTTGACAAGGTTGTCCTGCAAATCTTCTATATAGTTCTTAAGGATTCCAATAGGATCTAATGTTACAAAGGCACTTGTGATTCCTCGCATAATGCTCTTGTACATGTAGCTGATCAAGCCACGAGTCTTAGGATCAAGGATCATATACGCTACAACTCCTACCGCTGCAAGCGTTCCAGCTAGATAGAGTGTATTTGCGAAAATTAGTCCCCAGTTTACAGTAGTAAGAAGATAGCCGGCACCAGCTACCAAAGCTGCTAAAAATAGCAAGCCGGTTATTCCTTCAGGGCGCTTCCAGAAAGACTTTTCTTGGCCCACATTTGGCATTTCACTAGACATATTAATAGTGGTTTATTACGTATTAGAATCACGATTGCGGTCTACAAGAACCGGTCAATATCCGTGATGTCTTTATCAATTTGGTTATGTAAAGCTTGCAGGGTTACTTCAAAGCGCTGGTGGACTTCATTAATACTGTCCTGCGCGGCTTGAATGGTCTGATCCGCTTCGGAAATAGTCTTGGTAGCAGAAGCCTTAAGTTGCTCCAGCTCCTTGATCTTAGCCTCATAGCTGGCTAGTTTTTTACGGAGCGTTTCCACTTCCTTCCTTTTGCCATCAACCTTGGCCTTGATTTGCTTTTGCAAAGCAGACTCAAAACTCTTCTGTTCTTTGTCAAGCACCTTTTTATAGTGACTGGCAGTCTTCAGTAGCTTATCCTTCGTTAACCCCATAGTGGAGGCCGTAGCAAACGCCGATTTGAAGGCAACTTCTTCTTCCATATTCATGGCCTGAAGACGCTCCAAGGCTTGCTTAAACTCCAAGTAGTCAAAACCAGGTAGGTTTTCTCGTTCCAGCGCTCCCACTAGCGATTCCATGCTTCGTTCATCCAAACCGTGGTGGGAACCGAAAATATCTTTCATTCCGTTGCTTTGTTTTTTCTCTGATTTAGGCAGATCGGTATTCTGACTACACAATAATAATTGATACACTTAAAGAAACCTAAAGGGAGGAACAAAAGATGTCAAAAATAGACCAGATCAAATGCTTTATCGACGGGGACTCTCTAGACACTAATGGAAATGCGACTGAAGCCGTCACTTTGTTTGTGGAGCTGAATTTGTGTACCGATACGCTCTTTTAATGCCTTTACGTGGGAAATAATACCAATCGTCTTCCCACCTGCCCTCAGATTTTCTAAGGTTCCAATGGCCATGTCCAAGCTATGTTCGTCAAGTGTACCAAAGCCCTCGTCAATAAAGAGGGATTGGATTTGAGCATGCCTTCCGGCTAAATCTGAAAGGCCAAGTGCAAGTGCTAGGCTAATGAGGAAAGTCTCTCCACCACTTAGGGTAAACATACTCCGTCTATTTTCTGCCTGAAAGGTGTCAACGATCTCTAACTCTAGGTCTGTTTCTGCTTTCTTGGTGATGAAATATCGCCCATTGAGATGGTCCAAATGTTGGTTGGCCATGACGATCAATCGTTGGAGTGTAAGGCCCTGCGCAAAACTGCGGAACTTCTTACCATCTCGTTGACCGATGATCTCATTGAGTTGGGCCCATCGATTGAAAATTTGACGCTGTTGGTCAATTTGATTGATCAACGCTTTATGCTTCTTCTCACGCTCCTGTTGCTGTTGGCGTTTTTCTTCTAGTTGGCCCAGTTGTAACAATTGTTGCTCGTAACGCGACTGTTGCTCTTTGAGCTGCATAGAAAGCTCTTGTTGAGCTTCCTCACTGGTTTCCTTAGGTTGGAGTGACTGGGCTTCTTCACGAGCACTTGTTAGGTTCTTTTTCAGTTGAACCAGTCCTTGAATGATTTGCTGCTGCTCCGCTTCAAGTTCCGCTTGTCGGGCTTCGCTCAGAAGTGCTGTCTTTGCTTCTTGTAGGGAGTTGAAAGCTGTCTTCTGAACACCTTTCTCCAAACTAGCTACAGTCTTTTCTAAACGTTTTTCCAGCTCCCCTACCCTCTTTTGCAGTTGGTCGTAGCGTTCTTGCTGCGCTAATAGCATTTCGCGCTTTTCTTGTTGTTGCTGTTGGAGTTTTTCCAGAATATGCTCTGCTGCTTCTAACTCTTGAGACAGCTGCGTTCTTGCTTCCTCTGTGGTTTGTTCACCAAGTATCGATCGCCGGGCGTTTTTGGCTGCTGTCAGGTCTTTTTGCAACTGCCGAGTCTTCACTACTTGTACCTCTAGCTGTTTCTGAAGACTAGCCACATTTTTTTCCAACGCTTGCCCTTCCTTTTGTTGTAGGGTCTGACCTTGTTGAGTTAGCTGTAACTGCTCCTGACTCTCCTTTACTTGCGTGCTCAGTTTTTCTAAGCGAGCGAAAGTAGCTTTTGCGGTTTTTAAATCAAAGGCCTCACCCAAGGGAGCAAGCTTTGTATTCATGCTAGCCTTGGCTTCATCAAACTGCTTTTCTTCATCCTTGATGGTAGCTTGAATCGCTTGTGACTCCGCTTCAGCTACACTGAGTTGCCGCTTGTTTTCCAAGTAGTTACGCTCGGTCTCTTGAAGCTTAGCCGTGCTTTTATTGATCTCCTGATTTAGTTCGGTCAGCTGGCCCTGCAAACTTCGCCAGTTCTTGAGTTGTTGATCCAGTTGCTTCAGCCGCTGATTGAGCCGCTCACCTCGTGCAACTTCCCAATCTTTATCTTGCTGTGCTTGAAGGAGGCCTGCAATCTGGCTTTCATAGTCCAAGATTCGAGCCTGCACATTGCGCATATTACTCTTCTCGGCATCACCGTACAGAATTTCAATCTCCTGGTTTACTCTACCCTCCTCCTGTAGGAGCTCTTTTTCAGAGTGCTGAACCTCCTGCACTTTCGCCTCAGCTTGATCTAATTCTTCCTTCGCTTTATCAACAAATGGAGTTACCGGATGATCATGGAATGGATGATCCGTGGATTGACACAACGGACATGGATCTCCTGGCTTCAGCGCCTGACGATCTTTTTCATAATTAGCGATTAACTGTTGCTGCTGGTAGATGGCTCTTCGGTATTCAAGATCAGCCTGATACTGATCCCTTAATTCTACAAGGCTTAGTAGTTCCTTATTGAAGTGCTGCTGCCTACTTAGCAGGCTCTCAAGGCGAGCAGAGTAAGCCTCCTGTTCCTTTAAGCTTTCTTGATAGGCTGAATCAAGTTGGACCAGTTGTTGAAGAATGGACCGCTTGTCCTGCAGTTCTTGTATAGCAGCTCCTAGGCGTTCAACTCCCGCTTCTTCGCTGGTTGAGAAAGATTCTGGAAGTAATTTGGCAAAAGAAGCATGGAGTTTTTCAAGGGCCTTTTCCTGTTCAACGTAGTTGCGTTCTAGTACCTGGGTCTCTTTTTTCCAATGCGCTACATTGGACTTGGTTTCTGCCTCCTTTTTCTGCAAACGCTGCAAGTTCATGTAGCGATCTCGCAGTTGTGTACGCTCTTGATCAATTACCGGATAAAGAGCAGGTAGGGCATGATATTGTTCATGGGCTTTCAGCCATGTTTCTAAGGCCTTAATTTCCTTTAGCCTTGCGGTCTGTTGTTGCGTTATCTGCTGTAGCTCCTCAGTCTGCTTTGCGAGTACTTGCTGTTGCTCCTGTTCTTGCTGAATCTCACTGTTATACTGCTTGTCTAACTGGCGGATTTGTTCATCAAAGGTGGCTGCCTTTTGGATGTCGGTCTCCTTGGTTTTAGCCGCTTCTCGTTTCTTTTGGAACGCTTCCTTAGATTCACCAGCTTGCTGAGTAGCTATCTCGTAGGATGATTGCGTTGTTGTTAGATTTGCAGTGAGCGCTTGTACTTGTTCACCTAATTGAGCTAATTGCGACTGTTGCTCCGCCCACGATTGGAATTCAGGGCGGAGGGGATTTAGTTGCTTGGATTGAGCCAGAGCTTCTGCCTGCGCCTTAAATGCCTCCTGTCGTGCCAATAGCTCTTGCTGTGCAGACTCCAGACTATGAACCCTCTTATCCGCAGCTAACCAAAGCTCCATCGCACGAACCGCCTGCTGTAGGACTTCTAGATTCTTAGTTTCTTTCTGGGTTTCAGCTTTGGCCATTGCCAAGGCTTCTTCACTAACTTGTTCCTCGCCAAGCTCCAAGAGTTGTGCTTGCTGCTCCTGAAGCTGTTTCAGAAGCTGTTCTTCTTGACGATATTTTTCGAACGCGGCGGTAGACAACTCGGAGTAGATCCCTGTACCAGTAATGCGTTCTAGCAGGTCGCTGCGTTCTTTGTCACTAGCTTTAAGAAAGGCTGCGAAGTCACCTTGCGCTAGCATTACCGATCGGGTAAATCGTTCAAAATCAAGTTTAGTAATTCGCTTAACCGCTTCGTCTACCTCCCGGACTTTTTCTGCGATCGGCCTAAACGCATTTTCTTTTGTATCCCAGCAAGCTAGCTCTCGTTGTGGTGCCAAGAGGTTCCCATCCGGTTTATGTCTAGCTCTGTGCATTCTCCAGCTTGCGAGATAGCGATCGGTATCCACTTGGAATTCTAACTCCGCATGACATTCCGCTGCACCGTAACTCATTACTTCTTTGTGGGCATCCTTGTCACGAGCTACACGGCCATAGAGAGCTAAAGTGATGGCATCCAGAATAGTCGTTTTACCAGCACCTGTATCACCGGTAATGGCAAAAATATCCGCTTGAGAAAGGGGGGCTTCTTCAAAATCAATGCTCGTCTGTAGTCGCAGAGAATTCAGGTTATTGATATGTATCCTCAGAATCCTCATGCTTACTTATCCTGTTCTTGCATCCAGTTCTGTAATTCCCTAAACGTATCAACCAGTGCTTCCAATTGCTCCTCTTCTTGTACCCCGACGCTTCGGCATTTTTGTAGAAAAACTTCTTCCACATCAAGTTCCTCAAGGTCAGGTGTGTCATCGAGTTGAGCACTAATCGGTACATAAGGACGATTGACACGTACCTTGACCAACTCCAATGGCATATCCGCACAAAACTCTTGTAGGACTTGATCCAGTTGCGGAACGAAGTCTTCGACCTCTACAACTACTTCTACCCAGGGAGTCAACAACCGATCTGGTTTAGCGGCAAATCGCTCTAGGCTTTGCTGTACCTTCTCAAGTGAACCATGAATGGTCTTTAGACGACGGAACGTGGGTACAGATTTCTTTTCGATTTCTTTGATCGAATTATCCTCAATGTGCAGAATCCATACTTGCTTATCGTCTTGCGTTTCGCTAAAGCTGAGCGGAATCAATGAACCACAGTAGCGAATGTGTTCAGCATTCCCAACTGTTTGAGCGCGGTGAATGTGACCTAAAGCAACGTAATCGAAAAGCGTCGGAAATTGTCCTGCTTCCATATTCTCACGATTGCCAACGTAGATGTTGTCCTGTCGCTCCGCAGCGACGGCACCTTTTGCATATAAATGCCCCATGGCAATGGTGGGAATACCTTGTTGATGATACGGCTTTGCGAGAGCTGCCAATTGCTCATAGTGTTCTGTTAGCCCATTCTGCAGTCGCTCTTGACGGCTTTGGCTAGATTCCCCTACTCTACTTATACGTAAATCCCGATCACGGAGGAATGGTACTGCAGCAACTACCAGTTCAGCTTTATTGTTGCTGTCACGTAGCACGATAAGTTCATCTTCAGGATTGTCAGTAGCTGCACCTAAGACATGGATATTAAAGCCCTCCAGTAATTCTCGCGGAGCATTGAGCATTGCTGGAGAATCGTGGTTGCCGCCTGTAATAACTACATGCCTACAATCAGTTTGCAGGATTTGACGAAGGAAATTGTAATAAAGCTGGCGAGATTGGTTGGGAGGGTTGCCAATGTCAAAGATATCCCCTGCTACCAGGAGCACATCTATCTTTTCATCACGAATTACTTCCAAGAGCCATTCCAGTGCTAACCGGAACTCTTCATGTCGGTCTAGTTGGAGCAAGCGTTGCCCCAAGTGCCAGTCGGAAGTATGCAGGATCTTCATCCCGCCAAGATAGGTATTTTAGTATTCGCTAAAAGGACTATTGCTTAGCCATTTGGACAACGCTTACAGCGTTTACCTTTTTTGTACTTCTTACAGCATTTTTTCTTTAGCTTTTTTCCTTGCACCTGAGCAATTGGGCATGGAAATCGAACGGCTAGTGTGGAGTTGGTAAAGTCGTTGTTCTGTTTACTAATTGACATGGAGAAAGAGTGTTAGCAAGAAGAAGATGTGTTTGCGCTATTTGGATTGATATCCGCGTTAATGAGGTGATGGAGTCGGTAATAGTTAGCTGTTATCAAAGCGAGTTTTTGGCTGCGGCAGTTTTCTGCAACTACATGCATCTCTCCGGTAGGGTCTTCGTCTGCAGTAGATAGCCATAGCGCTGCTATCCAACCACTATCCCCTGCTACCGCAACAGGTTTCGCACTAGCTAGAAATGCTTCTTTCGCTTCTGGGCCAAGGAGCATAGCAGCTGCAAAGACATCCAGACGCTCTTGCGCTTCTTCTTGGCGCAAGAAATCTGAAACCAATTTTCTCGCGTAGTTTTTCATTTGACACTGCTTCTTTAATTGATGTAAAGGTAACACCTAAACTCCTATTTTGATTTAGTCTAAATAAGATTTTGACAGAAAATTAACGGAATATGACACTTTTGGGCATAAAAAAAGCCCTCCGAAGAGGGCTTTTAGCATCATTTTGCTTCCGGTTCTGGTCTTAACCACGTAGGTGCGAACGTATCATCCAAGCCATTTTCTCATGAATTTCCATAAGGGCAGTAAGGAAGTCGCTGGTTCCGGCGTCATTGTACTCCTCCATAGCCGCTTCGAGGTCATGGCGTAGTACTTGGATAATCATCTCGTGATCTGCGAGAATGTTTTGGAGCATTAGACGATAATCTCCATTTAGATGACCACTTTCCTGTAGGCGACTCATTTGCTCAAATGACTGCATGCTACCAGGGGCATAATGACCTAGGCTGCGAATGCGTTCAGCGATGTCGTCGATTTGTACACTTAAGGCAGTGTATTGCTCTTCGAATAGCGCATGAAGCTGCTGAAAGTACATACCTTCTACGTTCCAATGGTAATTTCGGAGCTTGATGTAAAGAACATGCTCATCTGCTAGTAATTGATTGAGCATTTTGACGACTTCCACTCGGTTTTGGCTGCCAATTCCAATATTTACTGGATCAGTGGCTACACCATTCTTTGTTGGGGTATCCATATAAAATATAAACTTTAGTTAGTATATAATTATAACAGGATATTCAGCCTTTTGTTGAAGATATAACTGCTTGATTATTAATTTAGAAAGAGTCTATTTTGCCACGGCAAAATAGACTCCCTGTATCACGAATTTAAGTGATTTCTAGTCTGTGTCTTTGTTAAGTTACTGCTTAACTATACGACGTACATCCCAGCCGTTTTCAGTTAATACCTGCAAGAAGTAAGTACCGTTCGGAAGATCCGATAGTGATAGCTGATTTTGTCCTTGAGTCAATACATACTCACCCAGTAGAGAGCCATCAACACTTACCAAACGAACCTGACCTCTTTCTGTCTCGTTCCAAGTTAATTGCACTTGGTTGGAGAAAGGGTTAGGGTATACAGTTAAGCCGAAATCTCGTCTTTGGTCTTGTACGCTAGTAGGATCACCAGCGGTAGTAACGTCATCGACAAACAAGTAAGCTGGAGTGTTCATACCAAACTCACCCACATCTGATGATGATAACTTAATCCACAACCGATCGACGTTCCCAAGTGACTCTAGATTAACGAAAGTCCAATTCTCGACGATGTAATCTTCATCGTTATTATCAAAACGGTAGTCGGCTAGGTAGAAGTTTACAGAGTCGGTAGTCATTTCACCGTCTAGTTCTCCGAAGACTGTGAGCAAAAAGAAATCAGGGTCATCGCCTGTCTCTCCGCCAAACTTCTTAGCTACGTTATCACCCTCTAGCATAGAGAAATAAGCGTAAGTGCCGTTGTTTACATACATACCCATTACAGGAGCACCTGCAGCATCTCCAATAAGATCAATGGGCTGTTGAAAGAAGGCGTAGGTTAATCCGTAGGTAGAGCTACCATTGTTTCCAGCACCACTGCGGCTGGAATACTGGTTCATGAAACCAGGCGTTTCGGTATCGGTGGTTGCTGAAACGGCCCATCCTGACCAGAAATTCTGTTCCGCATTATAGACGTTGGATAGGCTAATATTTCCTGTGGTAAAGGCACCTTCGGATGCCTCTGGCAGAAACTGACCTTGCTCCACATCAAAATTCTCAAAATCAGCGACAACTTGTGCCGTTAGAAGACTGCTTGAAAGCAGTAAAAGTGATAGTAGATTGTTTTTCATAGAATGGTTTTATGTTGATCAATAAATTAGTTTGCATTGAATAGCCAGTGGTAGCCAATACTCCATTGACGGCCAGGCATG
The DNA here is from genome assembly GCA_913057725.1 of uncultured Lewinella sp. Lineage (GTDB taxonomy): Bacteria > Bacteroidota > Bacteroidia > Chitinophagales > Saprospiraceae > Lewinella. Next base: position 35,907 of record CAJXOS010000026.1, on the reverse strand, counting down.
GGGCGACGTTCTATTACACGATAGTTTTCGTCCCATAGGTTGTCAATTCGAAAGTAAACCCTGCTCCCAAACGCTTCACTGGGATGCCAATTCACTTGAAGCATACCCAGGTGATAATCCTCCAGATCGTCGTTGATTCCGCTGCTGGCGCTTACATAGCGATGTGCTAGTTGCCACTGAAAAGCCCCCTTACTGCCTTCGACCTGTACCAATACTTGATGCTCCGGCGTGTACCAGAGTTGCTCGCCACGCTCGATACTAGGATTCTGTACTGGCGTTTGGAAGGTAGAGCGGGTCCACTGGTAATTTGATTTTAAGCGCAACTGACAAATAGGATTGGGAATATCTTGCGCCCAACTTGCTTGGACTCCCCTACTCCATACCTCCGTGATATTTTGGGCAGACCAGAATAATTGCTCCTCTCGTTGTGCCCATTGAATCCAGTTTGTGACCATACGGTTGAAGATGGAAACATGAAATTGGCTTCCAAATTTAGACCAGTTTCGACTCAGGTTCGCATCCTGAGACCAAGAGCGTTCTGGAAGTAGGTCAGGATTTCCTCCTGGTTGCCAGAATAGATCATTAAGCGTAGGAATGCGGAAGTCCCGTTGAACACCTAACTGCCACTTCCATTGCGTTTGACTATTGCTTAATTGTAGTTGCCCGCCCAAAGCGGCAGGTTGTTCTTCTGTCCATTGGGCCTTCGTTGCAACACGGAGATGAAGTCGCTGGCTAATTTGATAACTAGCTTCCTGCTCGAAGAATAGTAGCGCTTGAGATTGACGCTCCGGATAACCGTTGGCAAGGGCATTAGATTCTTGAAGTCGAATCAGACTATTAATCTTCCAGTTTCGACCAATTGCGGCTTGTCGATTAGTCGATAAAATCCACGAACGGAAATCACTCGGAGCTTCCAGGGCAATCGTTGGGTCAGCGTATAAGATCTCCTCCTCTAGGTGTGCAAGAGCAGTTTGCCATACGGCCCTTTGCGTTGCAAACTGCCAACGCAATTGGTTGCGGTAGACCATATCATCCTGATAGGCTTCACTGCGTGTTTGTACGGTAGTTGGTGGCAACTCGCGATGGGTACTTTGTTGCCACAAGTGAAGCTCAAATCGATGTTTAGGATGAGCTCCCCAGAAGAAGGATTGTTGTGCTACCTGCTGTTGTAGCGCTGCATTACTCAATTGTTTCTCTGGCAGATCTTCGCGAACTTGAAATGGAAAGTCATTGGTAGCTCGATCCAGCTGGGCACTTAACTTGAACTTCAATTTGTTACCGCCGCTAACCGCTAGTGTTTTACGGAATTGTCCAAAGCTGCCTACAGTGAAACCATCCTGAACCAATAGGGCACTGTCCGGGGCTAGTGAGTTTATGAAGATGTTGCCGCCTATTGCCCCGTCGTAATCCAAACCGGCCTCATCTACATGAACCGTTGGCAATAGTGATAGATCTAAAAGTCCGAGCATAGGACTTTGAATCGGTATTCCGTTCCAGCTGATCGTGGTTTGACTGGCTGCTGCTCCGCGCACACTGGCAGTGGCAAGACTACCTATTCCGTAACTTTTGACAAAAAGCAGGCCTTGATCTTCAAGTGCTTCGCCTAAGCTATAATACTGACCACCTCGGATTTTATCAACGCTAAGTGAAGTAGACGTCAATTCACCAGCTCGTTGCGAGGCACTTTCGCTGACGACGACCTCTGGTAGTTGTTGTAGACTATCCAAGCTTTCTTGTCCTGCTACAAGCAGTACAGATGATAAAGCCAAAATGAAAAGAAAGCCTCTCAATACCTTAGCGTTTCCTTCGAAGAGAACTGGAAACAAGGAACGCCTGAAATCAGCAGGGCACAGGATATACCTGTTGCACCTACCCACTTAAACGGGTAGCGAAGCGTATCCTCTTCCTTTTCCTCCGAAAGGTGATGAAGAATTATGACGCGCTAAGGCAGGTCTTCTGGCTCGCTTCTCATCTTGCCGCCTTCCCGTTATTACAGTGGCTATCTGGCAGGATGATTTAGTTGAAGCTTACAGCAGCGGGGACTGCTCCGGATTTTCACCGGATTCCCTTTTAAAGCAAGGCATGATGAGCATGCTTGCTACCTCTGCACGGCGCAAAGGTACGTATTTGTATGACTAGAACTACTGCTCGAAGGCAAATTGGATAATGTTTGCGCCCATCCGCAGCGCAGCTTGACGAATTTCTTCTGGATCTTTATGCACAGCAGGATCTTCCCAGCCATCCCCAAGATCAGACTCGTAGGAGTAGAAACAAACTAATCGTCCTTCCCAGATTAGCCCGTAACCACGTGGTGCATCTCCGTCGTGCTCGTGCACCTTCGGAAGACCACTATTGAAATCGAATCGCTGATGATAGATTGGATGCTCGAAAGGGAGTTCAATAAAATCTAACTCTGGGAAGGCTTTCTTCATCGCAGTCCGCACGAAAGGATCCATCCCGTAATTGTCATCGATATGGAGAAAGCCACCTGCTAGTAGGTAGTTGCGAAGGTTATCGGCCTCTGCATCAGAGAATACGACATTCCCGTGACCAGTCATGTGGATGAATGGGAAATTGAAAAGTTCTGCACTTCCAACTTCTACAACAGCATATTCAGCAGCATCGAAGTTGGTACTCAATGTATTATTACAGAAAGATGCCAGATTTGGCAAGGCAGTAGGGTTAGCATACCAGTCTCCCCCACCCCGATATTTCAGAAGACCCAATTTCATTGGGGCCATCGTCGGAGCCATGTTACTGCTTAACAAGGCAATCACTAAAACAATTAAAATCGGGAAGCGCTTCATATCGATCATTACTTACTTGCTAATTCTTCTAAAACGGCAATCGTTTGGGTAGCAACCACTGCTGCGGTTTCTGTCCGGAGTCGGTTGGGGCCAAGTGTAATAGGCTGACAACCTGCGGCTCGTGCTGCTGATACTTCTTCGGCAGTGAAGTCTCCTTCAGGACCAATCAATAGGACAACGTTCTTAACGGCTTGGAAGTTGCCAATAAGCGGTGTGTTGATGCTATCGTCGCACCAGCCGATGTAGGCAGCGGTTTCCTCTGGAATCTGTTCGATAAAATCCGGAATTGGCGTCAAAGGCATTAACTCTGGTTTCCAGGCCTGTAGACTCTGTTTCATAGCAGAAACTAAAACCTTGTCATATCGATCCAATCTTATCTTGGGACGTTCCGTACGCTTGCATTGCAACGGTACAATTCGATCAACCCCGATCTCCGTAGCTTTTTCCAAAAACCATTCGAAGCGGTCATTGCTTTTGGTGGGCGAGACAGCCATAGTGAGATGATAATGACTGCGTCGTTCTTCTTGCTTCAGCAGCTTCACCTCAACCGTACAATCTCGTTTACTGGCTTCGGTGATAGTTGCTTTAAACCAGCCTCCTTTACCATCAACTATATCCAGTTCATCCCCTACTCTTTTGCGGAGTACTTGCACAGCATGGCGGGCCTCCTCGGCAGGAAGCTCAACAATACCCTCACTGATATGTGGAACGTAAAACAATTGCATCTGGCGCAAATCTAAAGAATTTGTACGAAGGCTGTAGCCCTTCGATTCTTGCTGTTGGGCTTGCCATCTGTATTTGGTGCCTCGTGTAGCTGATTTCTAAAATTAGACTACCTTTGTCGGCCTTGGAGCGGCGCTCACCGAAAATAGGTGGAAGAGTCGTCAAAATGAACAACATTTGCACACTTACTGCTGTTCTAAACTCCGAATTCTTTGACCGACATCAAGACCTAGCTAATATAGCGTATGGATATTTTGATTATGGCGGGGCAGCTGATGCTCAGCCTTTCTATTCTAATTGTTTTGCACGAGGGTGGACACTTCTTTCCGGCTCGTCTTTTTAATACCCGAGTAGAGAAATTCTACCTCTTCTTTGATCCTGGATTTGCTCTTTTCAAAAAGCAAATTGGAGAAACCGAATATGGTATCGGCTGGCTGCCACTTGGTGGCTACGTTAAGATCAGCGGAATGATTGACGAGAGCTTTGATACTGAACAAATGGAGCAAGAGCCCCAGGAGTGGGAGTTTCGAAGTAAACCGGCCTGGCAGCGTCTCATTATTATGCTGGGCGGGGTGACCGTCAACTTCATTCTAGGCCTTCTGATATTCGGCTTTGTACTTTGGTACTACGGCCAGGAATACTTGCCGAATGAAAATGTAAAATACGGTATTGCGGTAGATTCTTTGGGCCAAGAAATTGGTTTACTTGAAGGTGACCATGTCCTTTCAATCAATGGTAAGAACTTTGAAAAATTCAACAGTCGGACACTCCTTCGCGAAATCGTAATTAACGATGCTCGTTCCATGCAAGTACGCCGTAATGGCGAGGTGGTGGATATCGATATTGATCCACGTTGGACCGGCGAGCTGTCAGCATACAAGAATAAGGGAGCTGTGATCTTTGCACCACGCGTGCCATTTGTAGCAGCCGGCTTTTCCGAGGATTCGCCCGCCAAGCTAGCAGGTATCCAAGAACGTGATAGCATCATTGCCCTTAATGGCGCCCCTACCCCATTCTTTACAGAATTCGTTGAGATGGTTACCCCATTGGTAAGCCAAGACGTAACAGTAACACTTGTACGAGAGGGAGAAGTCCAGGACGTTACAGTGACTACCACTGAAAAAGGACGAATTGGTGTAGCTGCCGCTGACCCAACTTACTTCTTTGGATCAGAAAGACAGGAGTTTACTTTCGGTGAAGCCATGCCTGCTGGTGCCGCTTTAGGCTGGTCAACACTAACTGATCAACTAAAAGCCTTTGGGCGAATGTTTAGTGGAGACATCAAGGTCACTGAAAGCCTTGGAGGTTTCGCTTCTATTGGCTCCATGTTTGGCGCTTCCTGGAACTGGGAACGTTTCTGGACTATGACGGCTATCCTGTCATTGATTCTGGCCTTCATGAACCTTCTACCAATCCCGGCACTGGATGGTGGGCACGTAATGTTCCTGCTATACGAGGTAGTATCTGGCCGCAAGCCGAGCGATAAGTTTATGGAGTATGCAACAATTGTTGGCTTCATCATCGTTATCGGCCTAGTGCTCCTAGCCAACGGATTAGATATTAAGCGGATGCTTTTTAATGGCTAATTAGCAAGCACAGAAGTATTGTACTTCCTTAACGATATCGGGAAAGAACTGGCGAAACTCATTTGTCAGTTCTTTTTCGTTTTCCCTTAAGGTGGTCAGCACATTTTCGAGCATTTCTGGGCGGGAGACCCTTCTTTGTAGTCGACTAAAGGTGAATTCGATTCCATCGTGCGTGCCATATCGAACTACCCAATTATCCGCAATCATTCGGGGAACAACTGAATAAAGGCGCTCAGGCATTGCGGGCAGGTATTTCTCCAGCGTAGAATAAGATCGGTTAGCGAATTCTTGCAAATCACCGGGGCCGAATTCATCCCAGTTGTTTGCCAGGATATAATCATATAGCACATCTACTACAACACCAGCGTACTTGCCGTGCCGCGGGTGCATACGCTTCGTACCTTGGCGAACTATGGCATGAGCATCGGTAAAGCTATCGATTAAGCGATGTAAACGTATACCTTGCTGAATCCCCTCAGAGAATCCAGCTACCTCTCGGTTCTTGACAAAATCGCCCAAAAAATTGCCTACCAGTAGTTCTTCCGACTCGCAGGATAGCAGCATGTGTGCAAGAAAATTCATGCCAACAAGGTAGCCTTATTTTTGAATAGAGCTCCACAAGAGATACCGCGAATATTGGTGCCCAGTACGCTTAGTACCCCTGCTGTGCTTTGGCCCACTGTATGTACTGTCGTACCTCCGCTTCAAGATGCCGAAGGGCTTTCATGGTAGCTTCTTCTCGACGAAGGCTATTTATCTTATTCCTGCATTCCCAAATTTCAGCTCTGAATTCGTTACGTTCCTCATCTGTCGTGGCTGCTTTCATTTGCGCCTGCAATGCCGTTAGTTCTTGACTAAGGCTATCAGGTACATTGTAGTTGTAGGAGTTTTGATAAATTGATCTGTTGTCGAAATACGAGATTGGGGCAATAAAATACGCTCCGTCATTTGCTGCTTGCTCAAGTTGGTGCGCTTCTGCCAAAGAGACTTCTCGCTCATCTAGCAACAAGGCAAGGTCCTCGCATTTTGCTTCCCTGTCCTCATACTTTTGGGTGTTGAGAATTTCCACCAACAAGGCGTTTACTTCGTTGTGCTTACCAAAGTAGCGGTTGCCATGATCAAGATGAAGTAGTTCGGTAAGCCTGTTTATTCGTTCAGAAAATGTATCAAATGAACCTGTGGATAAAATAGACTGCAGTTCCTCATCCAGTGCTGTTGCAAGAGATTCGACACTTCGCCCCAGGTGGCTGGCAATTTTTGCTGTTTTTTTTGCACAAATCCATCGCTCAATTGGATCTTCGACCTCTTGATCTATGCGAAGCAGCAATTCATAATATCGCTCTACAGATGGCTCGTCTTGGTACCGAACCAAAGTGATCGCAAATTCATAGGCAGCAGTCCGTTGGACGAAATACTGTTCAGAAGCAGCTTGCTCGTTGAGTTGCGGTAATTTTTCCTCTAAATCCTGCTTATAGTTATGGTCAATTGGCCGATTCCGGTAGCGGGTATCAACGAGGCTGTTGAGAAACCGTTCCGGATTACGTGCATATTGCTGATATTCTCTCTTACGTATCTCTACAAATCTTTCTCGGAGCTGTTCTTCCTTAAAAGAGCTCACCTGCCAATCATATAAGCTCTGCTTGCGCATACCCGCTCCAAAGTTGTAGTAGTCCAGCCAGATAAATCCGATTTTGCAGGACTCATCATAGCTGCTCGCAGGGATACTTACCCCTTCAGCAGTGAATACAGTATCTCTATTGGGGCTTAAGCCTTCACTGACAAAGACTTCGTGGATGAAATCGATTACGTCTTCTCTGCTCAGCCTGGAGGGCTGACCGGTACCATAATAAATGGGCACATAGGGAAGATTCGTTCTCTCTATTGTGAAGGGGTTGGTCTTAGTTGCTCCATTATCAGATTGCCCACTGGCAGCCAGTGGGCTAAGTAAAAGTGCACCGGCAAAACCTGCTTGACCTAGTGCATCAATCATCTTCTGACTGAACGGGTAAGGCCGCGTTTCAGGGAATAGCAGCGGATTAGGATCCGAATGCGAAGGGTACTTTGGTTGATAGGCGCGCTTTAGTGGCTGCACCTTTAGTTTTTGCTTAGGCATAGTACTAGAGGTTAGCTTCGAGATGAGCAATAATTGGGTAATCAGGATTATAGTGCTTGTGAACAAACATATTGCTGCGCTTTTTCCATAAGCGATCGGCGGTTTTGTCCACGATTTCCATTAGTATTCTCTCATTGTAGCAAGCTATTGGGCTGGCTTGATCAATGGTGCCGGTGCTGGCAAAATTGATACAGCTACACCATTTGCTACAGCGGGCCTCTAGGGTACAGCCATTGCATTCCGGCTTTTCCTTTTCAGAGGCCTGGTGAATGTGTTGCTTGCAAGCATTGTCAAAACCTTCATTGACATGACCAATGATAAACTCAGGTCTCCCTTCGGTAGTGACAAATTGAATACAGGGATATAGGGCACCATCCGGGGCGATAGAGAAGTGCTTACCCGCTACATGGCAGCGCTCGTGAGCAGCCAGTGGCTTGTAAGTCCGGGTACGAATGCGTTCGTCAAAAAAGCTAAGGTAGAAGCGTTCCTCTGCTAGCATCTTGCCTTCATACCACTTGGCTAATTGTTTATAGCTAGACTTCAAAGCTTTGAAGTGTTCGACCGACCATTCGGCAGAGTAATCCAAGGTTGTCGAGATATATCTGAATCCTAACTCGTACAGGTAGTCAACAGAAGGAGCAACACGCCCAGCTGTAGCAGGTGTTACCACGCAGGTTACACTTGCACAGGGATTGTGCTTCAAAAGTAAGCGTGCGGCTTCCTCGATCCGTTTTGCCGTCCCCTGCCCTCCGGCGCGTTTTCGATAGAGATCGTTAGTTTCAGGAGAACCATCTAAGCTTAAGGAAAGGAATACCCTTCGACTTAAAAGCTCATTCATCACCTGCTCAGTAAGCAAAGTTCCGTTGGTGCTCAGCTTGTAGGATCGAGTTAGATGTGCAGCGCGTTGATCCAATTCGTCAACGATTTGGTAGATCTTGTCTTTGGCCAATAAGGGCTCACCACCGAAGAAGGTGATGTCCAGTCGTTCAGCGCCGGTCTCTTGAGCTTGTTGAAGGATAAAAACGAGCGAACTTTCCACGATTTCATCGCTCATGGGCTTACCTACTTTTTGCCCGGTATAGCAATAATCACATCGGAGATTGCAGTCGTGTGTAAGGTGAAAGGTTGCGCTTAGGGTGCGATAGATAGACATAGCAAAAGCTTGTGTTCAGAAGAGCGTTACAATAGAGAGATGAATCTATAACGCCGAAGGTTGTGCACACAGTATTTTCTTTTCCCTCAGGGCAGGCAAAACAAGATATTCCTTGTATCTTCGCGGCCGCAAAAATTAACATGAATGGGACTTCAATGTGGAATCGTTGGTCTACCCAACGTCGGAAAATCTACCCTCTTTAATGCGCTTACCTCAGCAAAAGCTTTGGCGGCTAACTACCCTTTTGCCACCAAAGACCCAAATGTGGGGGTGATTACCGTTCCAGATCCTCGTTTGGATAAACTGACTGAGCTCGTCAACCCGAAGAAAACGATTCCTACGACAGTGGATATTGTTGATATCGCCGGATTGATCAAGGGAGCAAGTAAAGGCGAAGGCCTTGGCAACCAGTTCTTGGGCAACATCCGTGAAGTTGATGCGATCCTTCATGTCGTACGTTGTTTTGAGGATGATAATGTGGTGCACGTAGATGGAAGTGTAGATCCAGTACGTGATAAGGACATCATTGACACAGAATTGATCTTCAAAGACCTCGAAACAGCAGAGAAGCGTTTAGACAAGCTACGCAAGGCCGCCAAGAGCGGTGAGAAAGAAGCTAAGCGTGCTGTAGAAATGGGCGAAGCCATTGTAAGCCATCTGGAAGCAGGTAAGCCAGCTCGGAGTCTGGACCTAGAGGATGATGGCCAGGAAATGCTAAAAGAAATGATGCTGCTTACAGCTAAGCCAATCCTCTACGTTTGTAATGTAGATATGGACTCCACGGAGAGCGGTAACGAGCACACGGAAGCGTTTAAGGCTGCTGTCGCGAACGAGAATGCGGAAGTTCTCTATATCTCTGCTTCTATCGAGGCTGATATCGCAGAGTTAGAGACCAAGGAAGAACGTATGGAGTTCATCGAGGAGATGGGGCTTACAGAACCTGGCGTTAACCGAGTAATCCAAGGAGCCTATTCTTTGCTTAACCTGATCACTTACTTCACCGCTGGTGAAAAAGAGGTTCGAGCTTGGACCATCGTAGAAGGTACTAAAGCACCAGGTGCTGCCGGTGTAATCCATACCGACTTCGAGAAGGGCTTTATCCGTGCCGAGGTGATTCCTTACCAAGACTATGTAGACCTAGGTTCTGAGCAGGCAGTAAAAGAAGCCGGGAAGCTCAATGTAGAAGGAAAGGAATACGTTGTGAATGACGGTGATGTGATGCACTTCCGCTTTAACGTATAATATCCGCCTACTCCTCTCTTACTTAACCAGGCTTAAAAGCACTCGTTATGATAGCCTGTTTTGATGTTCATTACCGGGAAGACCACGCCCAGGTGGCTGCTGTCCTATTGGAAGATTGGACAAGTACTGAGGCCTTCAAAACCTATGTCATCCAGGCACCGCTTGCCGGTGAATATGAACCAGGTCAGTTTTACAAAAGAGAACTGCCAATCCTTCAGCTAATGATAGCTGAAATCAAGGAGCCGCTAGACTATTTGGTAGTAGATAGTTATGTGTATCTCGCCAAGGACCGACCAGGACTTGGCGTATATCTTTACGAATCTCTAGAGGAGAAAGTACCTGTAATCGGCGTAGCAAAAACCCACTTTCGGGCAGCAGAGGAAGTCGAGTCAGGGATTCTTCGTGGACAGAGTAATAAGCCACTCTTTGTAACCAGCATTGGTTGTCCCACGGAATGGGCTGCTGAGCAGATCCAGTCCATGGCGGGAGGCTACCGTTTACCAGAGCTCATTAAATTGGCGGATCAATTGAGCAAGTCTTAATCAAAAAGCAAGATCATGCGTTACTTGTTGCCTTTTGCCGCTCTGATTCTCCTTTGTTCCTGCCGAAATACGACATCTGATGGACTAACTGTGCAAGTGGAATATGTCGGTGCCCTAAAGAACATGATGAGGAAGGGGGACATAAGTGCTCAGATAGATCTCACCGAGCTCAGCGATCAAGCCGGAATTTATGCACTTGGAGCAGTAACTAACTTAAAGGGCGAAGTACTCATTCTGGATAGCAAGCCCTACATCTCCTACGTACAGGCTGATTCACTACTTATTGATTCAACCTTTGATCATACCGCTACCCTTCTCGTCTATTCAAATATCGAACAATGGCAGGAAGTTCAGGTTCCTACCGACGTAAAAAGCGAATCGAGTCTAGAAGAATACATTGAAAACAAGGCAGAGGAACTTGGAATCAATGTGGATGCGCCTTTCCCATTTCGTCTAATTGGTACATTGACCTCAATGGACTGGCATGTGATCAATTGGAAAGACGGAGACCTGGAGCATACCCATGAGAAGCATGTCCAATCAGGCTTGCACGATCGCATGCAAGGTGTGGAGGTAGACATTCTTGGTTTCTATAGTAATCGTCACCATGCTATTTTCACACATCACACCACAAACATGCATATGCATGTACGAACCACCGATGGTCAATTGGTGGCGCATGTTGATGATTTAGAATTGGGAACGGGAATGAAATTGTTACTTCCAGCAACAAAAGTAGCGCAGGACTAGTACTGCCACATATCAATGTACTTTAGGAATATCTTCGCCAGATTTTCGGCATCATCATAAGCACGATGATGGTCACCGGTCCACTCGAACCCTTCTGTGAGGACGCTTCTCCGGAGTCCGCGCGGCTTGCGTAGCCCTTTCATTTCATAATACTGGCGACGAAGATTGATGAAATGGTCGGTCCATTCATCTTCCAAGTTATGCAGGTCACAGTCTCTCTGGATAATCTTCTGATCAAAGTTTCCCCAAGAGCACAGTAGGTAGTCATCGTCCCATATACCGACCCAATCTTTGAAAGATTCAATTACATCTGGAAAGGTTGAGGCACGGTTAATATCAACCTGGTCGATATTAGTCAACTGGCGGCAGAATAAGGATAGTTGAGGATGAAGGATGGGCTTGATGAAACGCTGGTAGGAACCAAGTACTTCACCAAATCTATTCAACTTAACTGCTCCAATTTCGATCGTCTCAGGAGTCATTGATGGCGGCCTACCCTCCCAGCAGGTAGCCTCAATGTCGTAGATGATGAAGTTCACGTCTATTTGCTTAGCATGCGCTTGAGCTCTCTGATTTCCTCTTGCAGAGTATCAATCTTCTCTTCTAGCGCTTCATTATTATCCATGGTCATTTCATCCACAAAAACGGCATTTGCCAACGACATTCCAAATATTCCCCCTAGCAATACAATCATAACAAAGTAAAAGCGGGTAACGCCGATGAGAAACGGATGTCCAGTGCGATCTGCAACGGACTGCGCCACTTCGTTCCATCCTTCCACCGTAAACAGCTGGAATATGGAATAGGAGGATATTAAGGGGTTACCAAAATATTCTGGGGCAATGTTTGCATAAAACTGACAGGTAATAAGTGCCAATAGTATGTTGAGGAAGAACAAGGCTAGCACTACGAAAATAGATGACTTCAATGCACGCCCCAAGCCATTGAGCACCTTTCCCATGTTCGGCACGAAACGAAGAAAGCGAACCAAACGAAGGAGGCGGAATAAACGCAAGACAATCAACAAGGAGGTGTCTGGTATAATGGGTAGTAAATCGGTCAATAAGGTGGGTAGACTACCGAGTACAATGGTGAAGTCAAACCGGTTCCAATAGCTAGACCAATAGCCCTTCCAGCCATACGTGCGAATCTTCACAATGGCCTCAATGGTAAAGAGCGCAATAAATAAGTGGTCCAGATTAATAAGCCAGCGGGTATCTTCCAACTCAGGGAAGTAGAGTGCGAAAATGACTATCGAATTCAGGATGATAGCCGCTAGCATATTCGCCTCCCGCAAGAAAAACCTTCTGATCATGGTGTGTTCGTGTGCAAATCGTGTTACTAGTCGCGCAGGTAATCATCTGCAAGCTCTTCAGCTGCAGCAGGTACATCCCGGAAGACTACTTTCAATTCGTAGCGATTATTGATGCTCTTTACCAGTGGGCCGAACATCGTATTCATTAGTTCAATAGCTTGTTGTTCAGAGCGGTTCATGATATTGCTTTCTACAGCCTCACGACGAAACTCTTTTCGCAAGGAGTTAAAGCTCTCGTTGAAGTTAACGCTCTCTACCTCGCGCAACCAGCCAATATCCAGCTTTTCAATCTTCGGATACACCTCATGGCTGAGGATCATTGGCTCTGGTAGGGTAATTGTTACCAGGTTGGCTTTCGGATTCAGCTTCACATCGAAGTAGTCGTTGAGGCGGAATCCAACCTTTAGGATAGAGATGGCGGTGATTTCCAGGTCTGAGCTTGAAACGTTCATTCCCCAGATGCGAGTTTGCATCTGTTTGTTAATGCCCTTCTTGTCTCGCACCTCCATGGTTGCTAATTCCGCGATGACTCGTTCTACCTTCTCTTGTAGCAAACCTCGAGAGCGACTAAAATCTTCGATGGCCGCCCGTTCTTCCATTCGCTCTATCATCGGCCCTAATGCTTCATTTAGGGCTATACCACAAGGCGTTTCCAAATCACTACCCTTAGCAAACACAGTACCGCCCTGCGTAGGAATCACCGTCGCCATGATCTGGTTGATCAAGTAACAAGTGTATTTCGAAGTAATTTCTTCTAATACTTTCGTAGCACTACCACTCTCGTTTTCATACCACGACTCGTACATATTGGCAGTTGTATCCCGAAGGCGTACAAAGTCATTAAAGTAAAGCGTCTTGAGGTATGGATGGTGATTGGTTTCGTATTCCTGCAATACCGCATTTTGCAGACTATCAGAAAGTCCCATTCGGGTACTGACATGGCGAAGTACGCTGACATTGATGTCGTACACCATTTGATCAAACTCCCTCCGATAACGTTGAGGATTACTGGCGATCGCAATCGCATCATCAGGATCTACCGCCAATTCATAATCAGCAGGCATGTAGTTGAGCTCATATTCTCTGGGCTCACCTAAAAAACTACCAGGCCTACTACTGTAGTGCCGGCTTACGACGATTACGGCAATTGCGATCAGGAGGAGCAGAATTAAGATCCGGCCGATCTTGTTTGCCTTTTGCATGTTTACAGCCATAGAAGTAACGCGAAATCTTTAGTTGCAAATTTAATAACTTTAGCGCGCACCAAAAGTTGTACGATGATATTTCCCCAGACAACATTGAATTGTGCTGGTACTCTACTGGATTTATCGGGACCTAAAGTGATGGGGATTATCAATCTTACACCCGATTCTTTCTATGCAGGTAGTAGAAAGCAAGATGTGTCCAGTGCATTGCGTAGCGCAGAGCAAATGGTACAAGAAGGTGCCTCCATTTTAGACTTGGGTGGAATGTCCTCACGGCCAGGGGCAGCGGTCATCAGCGTGGAAGAAGAACTTCAACGAGTCATTGGCCCTATCGAGGGCATAAAAAAAGAATTCCCTAATTCTATTATCTCTATCGATACAGTCCATAGTGAGGTGGCTAAGAAGGCTGTAGCGGCCGGTGCCGGAATAGTTAATGATATTTCGGCAGGCAGCATCGATCCAAAGATGTATGAAACGGTGGCTGCACTACGAGTGCCTTACATCTTGATGCATATGCAGGGTACTCCAAAAACGATGCAACATGCACCCAACTATGAAGACGTTGTTCAGGAGGTGTTGGATTTTCTGATTGCAGAAATACACCAACTTAGGTCCCTCGGTTTACATGATATTGTTGTTGATCCCGGTTTCGGCTTTGGGAAGACACTCGAACAGAACTATGAGCTGTTGGCGGGCCTACATGTGTTTCAAATCTTGGAAGTTCCGATCTTAGCTGGTGTTTCCCGAAAGTCAATGATTTACAAGTTGTTGGAAACCAGTTCTGAAGAAGCACTTAATGGAACTGTTGCTGCAAACGTAGTAGCCTTGCAGCAAGGAGCACGCTTGCTCCGGGTTCATGACGTTCGTGCCGCGAATGACGCCATCAAGATTTGGCGGGCAGTAGAAGAACATAAAATATAGCCTATGTCCTCATTGAGTGAAAATGCGATCAAGCAAATTGCGCTAGGCTACCTCAAGAGCTTTTACCGCCTTAGGAACCGAGCGGCCAACACTGGCACCCTTACTGGATTGGATATGCGTGGTGCTAACAATATCATCGCAGATGGCTTTTTGCATTATACTCAAGAGGACGGAATCGTATTTTCAGCCACATTTGAGGCCACTTCTCAGGCGACTCGCGATGAAATCTGCTACCGGCCTCGAATAGCTCATGTCCTATGGGATGGGATGGTATTTACCAGCTTCTTATTGCCCACCTTTTTAGCAGTGGCACATATCTCTGGATACTTTCCGTTGGTGGGAGAAGATTTCTATTGGCGTCTATTATTGTTCTTGGCTACCATTCCTGCAGTATTAGGCGTTTACTTCGTACTGTTTCGGCGCCTCCCCCGTTATCGCTACATTTTTGCTATCGAGCAGTTTAAGCAATACCCAGCCAATGACCAGTGGGTTGCATTTGGTTATGATGCTTTTTCTGGCCTTCCGGCAAAGTATCGCGATGAACTCCAAAGGCAATGCACTCGATATGGATTTGGTCTGATTGAAGTTACTGCTCAGCGAAAGCCCAAGTTGATAATGGCACCCAGTATGGCCGATAACTTTGTGCCGAAAACTAGTACGTTTAATTTTCTGCCTACCGGAGAATGGCAAAAACAATTGGAAAACCTGGCAATGGGCCCCTGGAAGAAGTTGAAAAACTACCTAAGCGAGCGTCTGCGTCCCATGCAAAATCAGTATTTCCGCTGGTTCCCAAGAACCTACTACAACCAGTGGTCCTTAATGCTGGTTGGTTTTTTAGCTATGATATTTTTCATCCGAATTGAATATCGTCGGTTACCTGTAAACTTCCCTTCCGAGCGCGTCTACCGAAATCAAACCTTGCGATCAGCCGAGGATAATCGTCCAGAGCGTGAGTACTTCAAAGTGGATGCTCCAATTGCTGGTTTCTATGATTCCACCTTTCAGCCATATGAGATGCGGATCAATGAAGAACAATTTGAAGCGCTCATTCAAACAGAAGGCTCCGATCATGCGGACAGTATTTCACTACCTCCCGTTCGTATCATTGCTGCTTTGCCCGGTCACGAAGCTGCGCTGTACTACAGTTGTGATCGCTATAACAGATTAGATCAAACTTTTTTCCTACTGGTTGATTCTATTTACCAACAACAAGCTGAGGCTCGAAGACAATTGTCGCACTTAAACGAAAAAGGATTGACGGCTACCGCTGTATGGCCACCATGCCTAGGTGGGACAGGCCAAGGATTCTTGGTTTTTGTGGACGAGATTGTACAAGACAGTACTACAGCTTTTCAATTACGTGATAGTCTACAAACCCATCTGGATAGCTTGGATCGACCTTTACGCATTATGGAGTTTTACCCCATCACAAATCCGGTGAATTAATCTAGCATGCCCCTTATCCCCCACTCTACTTATCGAATTTCGTGGCCGTTTACAAATGCGCATATCAATACGATCTATCCTTCCCTGTTTCGGCGTACGCCTGATTTACTGTACCAACGCGAAACAATAGATACCCCAGACGGTGATTTCCTTGATTTAGATTGGCTTAAGGATGGCAATGATAAGTTGCTAATTGGAATGCATGGCTTGGAAGGAGACACGCAGCGCCACTATCTAAAGGGGTTATTTAGGTACTTCCACACCCGAGATTGGGATACACTCGGAGTGAACTTCCGTTCGTGTAGCGGTCGGGTAAATGACCGTCTTCGAATGTATAACATGGGGGAATCCCATGATCTCTCACTCGTCGTTCAGCATGCTATTAGGAGTGGTTATAGAACTATTTTCTTAAGCGGCTTTAGTCTTGGCGGCGGAGTTGTCTTGAAATTCCTGGGAGAATCTGGTGCTTATTTGCCTTCAGAAGTAAAAGGAGGAGTGGTATTCTCGGTTCCTATTGATCTGCCGTCAGCGAATGTCTCCATAGCTAGACGACAAAACTTTGTATACATGTTGCGCTTTATGCGAACGCTCAATGTGAAACTACAACAGAAAGCAGATCAATTTCCCAACCACCTACACTTGAATGGGAAAATGCCTACTGACTTTCAGGGGTTTGACGGCGGATTCACTGGTCCAATCCACGGCTACGCTGGTGCAGAGGACTATTGGTACTCCTGTTCTAGCTTGCATTTCCTGCCGAATATCAGAAGACCTTCACTCATCATCAATGCGGCGGATGATTCATTCTTGGCCCCACCCTGTTATCCCAGGACCCTTGCCGAACAGTTGGAGCATGTTTATCTGGAAATTCCCCAATACGGAGGTCATTGTGGCTTCTACAGCCCTGATAAAGAAGGATCTTATTGGAATGAACGCCGAGCATATGAATTTGTAGCAGAGCAACTTAAACTTTAAGTGGCCAATTGTGCGTTAAAAAGGTGTTATAATACCGTTACAGCTAGACTGAAAAGATCACTGCAAGGTTCTATCTTTGCAGTGATTTCCAATAATGAGCGATACAACTACTCCACCACCTGCTGATACCAGGTCTCAGACTACCGATCCGGCCCCTCGTAAGAGGCGTTGGTGGCTGCGCGTATTGAAGTGGCTAGGTATTCTTTTGGTGGGCGTATTTCTCTTTCTTCAACTTCCCTTTGTACAACAGTATTTAGCTCAACAAGTCGTTCAACGAATCGAGAAAACCTTGGGCACTCCAGTAAGCCTCGAGCGGGTGCGTATTAAGTGGTTTGACGAACTTGATTTACAGAATCTATATATCGCAGACCAGAAACTGGATACCCTTTTGTCAAGTGGTCATCTGGTTGCTGATTTCAATCTGAATCCGTTCGCTATCTATAAGCGCGGCTTGGAAATTGAGGCCCTGTCAATAGACGGTGCGAGCTTCAACATTCGTCGCGCAACGACAGATACAGTCTCTAACATAGAATGGGCCTTGCTGCGTTTGTTCCCGCCGAAGCCATACACTGGAGAACCGCAGGAGAAAAAACCAGTTCCGCTTAACCTAAAGGAACTCCACTTGGTGGATGTTCATTTTACGCAGATAGACAGTACAAAAGGAAGTGCTTTAGACGCTTACATCACCGATGGTCAAATATACCTGAACGATATGGAGCTGGGGCAACCACTCCTGGATATAAGTTCGCTCAACCTGCGAAAACCAATTGTTCGAGTGTCAAAGTGGTGGGGATACGATGCGACAACAGCTAACGAACCAGTGGTAGACCCAATCACCGACGACCCTCTGACGTTGGAGGAGGTGGTACCGGAGGTATTGGATAGTTTAGGTGTTGATATAAGAGTTGGAGAACTTCAACTCACCGGAGGACAACTGGAACTACATAACTACCGAAAGGAGCCCGTACGTGCTCTTCCTGAGGATCAACTGGACCTGAAGCACCTCAACCTGTACGACATACAAGTCGAAATTGACAGTCTTCGTTTAGATAAAGAGACCTATACTGGTCGAGTCAATTGGATTGCGGCAAAAGATAGAAGCGGTTTTCAATTGGAGCGTTTATCGGCTCGAGAAGCAATCGTTTCTCCGAATGAAATGACGCTTAATGGTTTATCCATTATTACTCCGACCAGTAGCCTCGGAGATTCTTTAAAGTTCACCTATCGCTCTTTTGCTGATTGGGAGTTCTTTGAGGACAGAGTTCGGATGGACGCGCGTTTCCATGATGCTGATGTAACCTTGCAGGACATTATTGCCTTTGTACCAAAGTTGAATGACAATACTTTCTTTGATAACAACCGCGAAACCAACCTTCAAATTGAGGGCCGGGTTCGAGGCCGGGTGAATAACCTACGAGGCAACGATCTCAATATTACCCTCGCTGATGGCACACACATTGAGGGAAGTTTCTCCTCTCAAAACTTGGCCGTTAAGCAAGAAGAATTTCTCATTCTGGAGTTAGACGAGTTTAATACGAGGGTTCGAACCTTAAGGCAGCTAATACCTGGCTTTAATCCGCCTGCTAATTACGACAAGCTGGGCCGCATGCGATTTAGCGGAAGCTTCGTTGGGTTCTTCGTTGATTTTGTAGCCGATGGACAATTGCAGACTGATCTGGGCGAAGCATCGATGGACATGCAAATGGTCCTTACGGAAGGTGCGGAGCGTGCTCGCTACTCAGGAAACCTCAACTTGAGCAACTTTAATCTAGGGGGCTGGACGGGTAATCCCGATTTCGGATTGGTTGATTTTCGTTCAGAGGTAGCTGATGGCGTTGGTCTGACTGCAGATTTAGCATCCGCCAGCCTTACGGCGGCAATTGACCGTGTAACATTTAAGGATTATACTTACGAAAATGCAAGTATCACAGGAGAGCTAAATGCGAACTTCTTTAATGGTGATTTTGCCATTCAGGATGATAATATCGACTTTGGCTTCGATGGGCAGATTGACTTTCGGGACAGTATACCTGTTTTCGATTTCAAAGCCAACGTCAACCGCCTAGCACTGCAGCCGCTAAACCTCTCTCCTGCCAATCTAGTACTGGCAGGATTGATTGACCTCAACCTTCGCAATACGGAGTTTTCTAAGATGGAGGGTGATGTCAACCTTCGTCAAATCAAGTTGGTCAAGAACGATACCGAGAATTTTGATATTGATTACATGCGTGCTTTTACCTTCTTCACTGCTAGCGGTGAGAAGGTATTTCGCTTAGAGTCTGATATCGCCCGCGGTGAAGTTCGTGGAGAGTTTGATATTAATGAGTTACCTACCTCGCTTCAGCTCTTCATGCTGCGCAATTACCCTGGGTTTGCGCAACGCCTGGGCTTCAAGGAGCCACGCAGGATACCGGATGTCAATGAGTTCTCTTTTGACCTGTTTGTCGAAGACTCAAAGGGCTTGAATTTCTTGGTAGATCCTAAGCTGGGGATTTTGGAAGATATTGATCTAAGTGGTCGCTACAACGGAACCAGTGATTCTTTAATCTTCTATCTGGAGATGCCTAGCCTCACTTATGGTAATCTACGACTAGCCGATATCTACGTTCACATGGATGCCTTGAAAAATGAAGGCGACTTAGATATCGTGGTGGACTCTACCATTATCAATGGCAAGCCCAGACTCAATACATTTACCTTCCTGAGTATCCTGCAATCAGATACGTTGGACTTCGCGATCAACATCAGCACCGATACACCTAATCTCTTTGATCAGGTCAACTTGAACGGTATCTTCTTCCTACCGGATTCTATAGATTACGGTCTGCAGCTTCGACAGTCTAATCTGAGCTTGCTACAGACGCCCTGGGCAATTGACGAAAACAACTTAATTCGATTTGGCGCAGGGGAGATTTCCGCTGAAAACTTCACACTCAAGAATAAGAATCGGCGTATTCATATTCGAAACAATGGCAATAAGGGGCTACGAGTGCAGTTGGCGCACTTTAACTTCAATTTCTTAGATCAGATCTGGGACTATGACCCACTGAACTTTTCTGGTGATTTTGATATGCTACTTCAGGTAGACGATGTCTTCAAGATGCAAGGGGTTAATGCGGTGATGAGCTGTGAAGACTTCCACATCAATGACGACAACTTCGGTCAATTTCGCCTAGATGCCTATACCCCAGACTTGAAGAGTCAGGCTAACACTATCATAAGTTTGTCTAAGGATACTACGCAAATGGAGGTGGAAGCCATCTTCAATCTAGCCGATCTTCAAGAGCAGGTACGAGGTCGCCGCCGGATACCGGTGGAACGGCAAAAGAACTATCTAGACTTAAAGACAAGGTTCAGTGGTTTCCCAATGGCGATTGCGGAATACTGGCTAGGCACAGGCCTGAAGAATACACATGGGTACTTCAACGCTGACCTGCAGGTTAAGGGCCCTACCTCCGCCCTTGATGTTGGCGGATATATTGACGCTCGCGATGGTGGTTTTACCATTCAGTCGTTACAAACACATTATACCTTTAAGCAAGGCATGATCCGGGCCAGCAATACGCTCTTTGACGCCTCTGGAACGATCATTTATGACAAGTACGGTAACAGCGCCCTGGTAGATGGTGGAATCACGCACACCCGCTTAAAGTCACTAGGACTCAACGCACGAATGCGGACCCGGAGGTTCCTTGGCTTGGATTTAGCGAAAGGCGATAACGATTTGTTCTACGGTAAGGCAATCGGTAGCGGGGAGGTTCTTTTTACAGGAGATTTCCAACGGCCGAATATCTATGTCAATGGAACAGTATCTGACAGTACGCACCTAATCATTCCGGTTACAGACGAGGCGGAACGTAGCGATTTGAATTTTGTACGATTTGTCAATCGGCACCAAGAGACTCAACAACAGAGTACCGGAAGTGGAAATACCAAGATCAAGGGACTCAACCTCGAAATGGATATCCAGGTGACGGAAGTAGCCGATCTGGAAATGATCTTCGACGAAAAAGCGGGTGATATCTTGAGGGGTAAAGGCCGAGGGAACCTGCGAATACTCCTTCCCCGAGCCGAAGATTTTCAAATGTACGGCGATGTCACCGTCACGAGCGGAGACTATCTCTTTACGCTCTATGATGTAATCAATAAGGACTTTCGGATACTGCCTGGAGGTATCATCAGCTGGAATGGAGATCCGCTGAACGCCCAGATTGATATTGCAGCCTCCTACAAGGACCTCAAGACGTCATTGACAACCTTCATTCAAGAATACTTAGTCAATGCCCCAGAAAGCGAGCAAAAACAGGCG
Source organism: uncultured Lewinella sp. (assembly GCA_913057725.1). Lineage (GTDB taxonomy): Bacteria > Bacteroidota > Bacteroidia > Chitinophagales > Saprospiraceae > Lewinella. The sequence goes on along the minus strand of CAJXOS010000026.1, from coordinate 14,820 downwards.
CAGCAGGCTACGGATGTAGACTTAATCCTCTATTTGAAAGGAGCACTATTTGCACCTGATATTTCCTTTGATATCAACTTCCCTAACCTGCAGGGAGTATTGGAAAACTTAGCAGCTAACAAGCTGAACCTCCTGCGGCAGGAACCTAATGAAATGAATAAGCAGGTCTTTGGTCTGATTGCGCTTGGGCAATTCCTGCCTTCAGACTTGTCCTTCAATAGCGGCGAGATTATCAGCAATACCCTAAGTGAGTACTTCAGTAATCAGTTGAGTTTATTACTCACTGATCTTTTCAGTGGGGTAATCGGTGATGGCCGAACGATTTCAAGTCTGGATGTGGATGTGGATTATAACCGGGTAACCGCAGCCGATCTCTCCAATAGCCAAACGAATTTTGGTGATGCGGTCGAAATTAACTTACGGTCAGGACTCTTTAATGAGCGAGTTTCACTAGATATAGGTGGTAACTTTGAATTTGGTCAAACCACTCAAAATGGTACCTTCTTTGGCGAGAACATTGTATTGGAATATGCCATTAGCTCAAATCGAGATTTAAAGATTCGCTTGTATGAACGGCGTGATCAAGACATTGGTGGTGGCCGACGACTCCAAGTCGGTACTGGCTTGAGCTGGCGGAAAGAGTTTAACTCCTTTGGCGAATTTTGGAGAAGCCTTAAAGGTAAAAAGTAGCATTACTGCTAGATGTTTTAGGCTCTCCTACCCTACTTAGTCCATCCCTTAATTGCACTGTCCTAAAAGGTTAAAGTGATCCATTTTAATGGAAATGTGCTTAGCTTTGGGCTAACTTGAAATCGTCTTACCCGCTATTGTTATTACCAAATGAACTATTCGCTCTCGCTATCTGAAAAATGGTACAATAGACTGTTGCTGCTCCTTGGTCACAGTTTCTTTCTTGCGTACTTGGCTGGTTGTCTGTTTTTCTACAAGGAACGTCTCCTTAATTTCGACTCCGCCTACTATACTTTCCATTTACTCTTCCAGGAAGACTACTTCATTAAACATGGTCGGTGGATCAGCTATTTGACCCAGTTCTTCCCGATGATGGTCATGGAACAAGGGGGTTCCTTGGCCACATTTCTACAGACTTATTCTGCCTCTTTTGGCCTGTGGTTTTATCTTCTTTTCCTGCTGGTTGTCTATGGGTTTAAGAACGTCACGGGCGGAGTGTTCTATGCGCTGGCCATGGGGCTAACGATCCGCTACAAATACTATGCGGCAATTTCAGAAATAACGTTTTCACTTGCTTTGGGTGCGGTGTTGATTGCCTGGCTTACCAGTCGATATCGTCCAGAAGAAGGCCTTTCAAAACTGTGGTTTTGGGGAGTAGCTTTACTCATTGTTGTTTTCTTGCTGGGCACACATCCGGTAATTATAGCTCCCCTATTGGTATTTTTTGCCTTTGATGTGGCTTACCATAAACGCTGGAGAGATATTTGGAATTGGGGCTTCATTGTGCTGGTTTTAGGGGTATATGCCTATACTTTTTTACAATTGTCTACCAGTGAGTATGAGAGTGCGCGAATGGGCGTTTTGGCTCAATTGAGTGCAGTTTTACAATCGCCGTCAGACTTTCATGTTGTGAGTGTGATGAAGCGGTACTTTGATGTTGACTACGCCTTCCCTGCCGTACTCTTAGGTGTCGTTACTTTGATCATGTTCTGGTATCGACGATGGATAAGTGCAACGGTTTTTCTACTAGGAAATATCGCTTGGCTGCTTGTAAACCTTGGGACCTACTCTTACTTAGATTCGGACATCTTCATAATGATCGATGGCTATCTGGCACTCTTCGGGTTGATTTGGGCGATTCCACTTCTGCTATTTGTGATGCGATCAAACTATCGAACTGTTGCTTTTCTAATTGTTGCGTCTTTACTGATATTTAGCAGCCACCGCATCCATGAGAAGCACAAGTTTTTCACCAACCGCTTGGAGCTATTGCAACAAACAATGGATGATTACGCGGAAAAGGGAATATATAAGGTCAGGTTTAACACCGATCATTTTGATTGGCATCAACTGTGGTACCCTTATCAGGTTCCGCATGAAACACTGATGCTCTCCGCAATTGAAGGGCCTGAGTACGCGAAGACGATCTATGTAAATCACCTTTATTTGCCCGAAGAATACTTCGAGCAGAAAGAACAATGGGGCTTCCTGCATTATGATCACCATCCCGCAGTCAGCCGACTACCGGAGCAGTATTTTAAGCTGCCTCAAGGACGGTATCCACTTGCAAGTATAGCGCGTTGGTTAGAGTAGAATAGCTTGTCATTCTTTGAGCCCACGATGCCGTAGCCTATTTTGGAAGCAGTAATATTCTTATGTACTCATAAACCTCGCTATATTTGCCGCCCTAATATCCTTGTCAACACCTTCAGGAGCAACGAGATAAAGTGGAAAGTTGAAGCAGTGTTATCGGTAGGGATGAGTTTTGTTTGGGGAAGGACAACACCCGCAGCTTGTTTTGCTTCAACCGATTCAAGACACGGACTTTCTCAACTATTTACAGAACCAAAGCATTATCTTTACGAAGCTCGAAGAGACGGCCAAAGATGAAAACAGTTTGAGGGGATGAATGAATCTTGAATTTCTCTCTGATGAATTTGCCAGTCGCTCTTCTTCATCCATAAGGATACGATCATAAAATTGATATAAAAGTTAGTAGTAATGAAATCTCTATTACAACTCAGTGGGGCATTTTTGCTGTTTATCTTACTGCAAGCCTGCCAGCCTGGCGGATTGACAATTGAAGGTGATATTGAAAACGCCGCCAATTTGCAGGTTTTTGTCGATGAAGTACGATTGGGTAAGGCTAGCAACCCATTGCAGAAAACCGATATGGATGCCAATGGGCATTTCAGTATCAATTTCCCAGAGGGGTTGGCTCCTGGCATTTATAACTTGCGAATCGGCGCAAAGCGCGTCAACTTCGTAATTAATGGAGAAGAAAGCCAGGTGACTTTTAGTGGTAACCTAGAAAACTTGCAGACTTACGATCTCACCGTTGGTGGATCAGGAGATACTCAGACGCTCGTTTCTACGATGCAAGGCCTGTTTCGTCGTGAGTTTAAGCCTGAGGACATCCAAGCAATGGTGGACTCTGTTGAGAATCCATACCTGGCAGCCTTTATTGCTTATACTTCATTAGGACCAAACGTAAAGTTGATTGGCACGCAGAAGAAAGCATTGGAGCGATTGACTGCAATTGCACCAGATGAAGAAGGAACTGCCGCTTATGCTGCTTATGTCACTTCCATTGAACAGCAGGCGATTAGTGCACAGCGTCGTAATGCTGGTCCTATCCAAGTAGGTATGGAGGCTCCAGACATTCGTCTCAGTAGCCCTAGTGGGAAGGAATATGCATTGTCTGATTTGCGCGGCAAAGTAGTCTTGCTAGACTTCTGGGCAAGTTGGTGTGGACCATGTCGTCGTGAAAACCCGAATGTTGTAGATGTTTACAATCGTTACAAGGATCGTGGATTTACGGTATACAGTGTGTCATTAGATGGACTTGACAGTCGTGGTAAGGCTCGTTTGCGTACCCAAGATGATATCGATCGTGCGATGGAAGGCCAAAAGCAACGTTGGGTGAATGCGATCCAACAGGATGGCTTAGCCTGGGAATACCACGTTAGTGACTTGAAGAAATGGGAAAGTGCAGCAGGCCGTAGCTATGGTGTGTCTAGTATCCCAAGAACTTTCTTGATTGACCGTGAAGGTGTTGTTGCCGCTGTTAATCTACGCGGTGCAGCTGCGATTGAGCAAGCACTTCAACAAGCACTATAAAAGAGACTTTTTTCTAATAAGAGCGGCCCCTTCGGACAATTGTCCGAAGGGGCCGCTAAGTTCTTCTGAACTTCCATCAGTCATTTGTACTCGAACGAATGCTTCTTCAGCCTTATGGTAAACAAATGGTACTTGGCAGTAGGTAAAGGCAAGTGCATTTGCGGGAACATCAATTTGTTGCATATCGGTATTCACGTCGCAGTATTGATATTTGCCCGCCTCGCTCATGAATTCAGAAGCTTGCAGCATTCCAGGCAAACACTCAATCTGCCCGTCTTTCACAAATACACCTAGTTCAGCGAAACGACTCAAGATGTCCTCCTTAACCTGCCCAGTCATACCTGGTTGCTGTGCTCCTGCATGACCAGGAGTATGCGAGTAAGGATCCATAGGGAAAGCACCGTAGACCTCTGGCTTCTTGTGAGTTCCTAGACCGTCACGTAGATCATAGTACTGATCAACAAGCTGCTTAATATCCTCAGCTGGCGCTCCATCTTGAATGGCTTGCCAGCAGTTTTCTGCCACAGCCAATATCAACTTGGAAACCATATGCCAATAAATAGAGCCAAGGCCTTCGTAACCAAAGAAGGTGCCTGATCGGCCAGTAAAGGACTGGTGATCAAATACAGTTTCGAAGATATCTAGGATATGATCTGCCTCTTGTTTTGGCAGGTCTCCATATTCTTCACTTGTAAGTGCCTCTAGTACCGCTTCAACATCTTTCTGATTGTTGAAGTCGCCATTGAAGTGGTAATCGCCGCGAACATCTTTGACAATCAACCTTGCATCACCTTTATCTGCCATTTGCAGTAGTAGCTTAGACGCTTCTACCTTGTCCTTTGGCAAGGTGTTTTTGACCTCAAATCGCGGTAACTGCCGGTCTGGATATAGTACATAACTATGCTGGTCCGCACGATAGAGATCGCTCTCGCGCAAGGCTTTCACCAACTCAATTACTTCTTCGGTATTTAACAGGCCAGCACTGAGCACAGCAACCTGCCCTTCCAACATCTCATAGAGGTATCGGATTGCAATTCCACCCTGATCCGTTACACTCATCAAATTGTAAGAGTGATAGAGATTGTCGGAGCGTTTATTGGCCCGGATGGAGTGATCAACAAAGGCCAGTACATCCGTGAAGAATGCGTCTAAGGATGCGGTATTTACGCTTTCCATCTTGCCACTGAAACCCTCATATACCCTTCCGCGGTAAACCTCACCTGCTTCACCTAAGGCATCAACAATCTTTCTTCTGTCTTCGTCAGAGATCTTTCCACTCAGGTGAGACTTGTGGTCATTGAACGCAACAGAGATAGACTTGAGTAACTCTGCTACCTCGGCTGAAACCTCATGCTCGGTCAGACCTTGTTCTGCAAAGAGCGTCTGACAGAAGCTCACAAAGCGACGAATATAGTACAGGGTAACCATGGAGACACCGCTTCCTACAAGTGCGTTATTAGCGTCATTCCATTCTGGTCGTTGGGTGTTGAGCCAAATTCCGGCTTCCGGGATAAAGTTAGAGAGCTTGGCCAGTAAGGTCACCAATAACTTCTCGGTGAGATTTACCATGTAAACTGATCCGGAATGATCCATAACCAATTTGCCATCGGCACCTTTTGAGCGTACCAATTGCTCAATCTTAGCTTCAAGATCATGATCAAAATCTACTGTGTCCTGCGGATCAGCTAGCAAATCTTGATAGCCCCGAATACGATATGGGACATTGGCATAAGCATATCGACGTTGGGTCATCATGACGCCTAAGGCCTTGGGCTGATGAACATGGCATAGCTCCAACAACTTAAGCAAGTAGATGATCTGGTGATCACCCCAGTACCCAATGTAAGACCAAGGATCGTCTTCCTCAATTACTTCCCAGTCGATACCATTTCGAGTAATACGATACGGGTTGTAGCCGTCTGCTGTGGAAGCACTTACAAACTTACTGATCATCCCCTCTAGGAACAGTGGGTAAGAAAGCCCAAGGGCCTCCCAGTTTTGGAAGATATCACGCCAGTTACCTTCGTAGTACAACTTCTTTTCCCCGTTTTCTTCTTGGAGCTCAATGGAGAATTTGTTCCAAGGCCGGCTTGGATCACCATGGCGACGGCTGAAAGTCAACGGAAGATACTCTAGACACAAGCGGTGTAGCTGAGGATCGTTCAACTTTGTTACTTGTTCAAGTAAATAGCCATAGTGAATCGTTTCAGGTATGTTTTCCAAGAAACTAGTGTGGCGCGTTGCCACATCTTGGTTGTACTGTGCTACAAAGGCGGAGAAGTCGCGTTGACTTACATTGTAGTTATGGTCAAAAATACCACCCCGCATTACGTTAAACAGGACGTTTCCAAAATGTCGGGCAGTAAGTAATTTGTCACTGCTTAACTGTAGACCGTCAGCACTGGCAACGATTTTGTCCAGATTGTTTGTGCCGAAGGTAATGTCCGCCTCTATCGCCTCCTCAAGCTTATTATCAGCTTTGATCCACTCCTCTAAAGCAACGACTTCTGCAGGCCCCTGATTGATTTCTGCTGCAAAATACCAATGATGGCTACTGCCTGGATCGAGACTAAGTTCTCCTTCAATGAAGTAAGCACCTCTGGCCGCACGGATATCTACCTCTGTTTCCAGGGCACTCCCCTGCCGAAAACGATCTAGCTGGCGCGAGCACAGCAAAGTAGATTGTGCTTCAAGACCGGTAGACCAAACGGTAGTAGCCTGCAGTGATTCACTCGGTTCTGCCTTATCTACAGGAATAGAACTTAGCAGGTACAGCCCCAAACCGGCATCCTCAAGCAATTCATTTTTCTTGTAGGCATCCAATAAGGTACTACGTTCTGTCTGCATCTTGAGTCCAATACCGTATGGTAGCAGGTTTTGCAGACCATCAAGAATTCGAACCTTAACCGATTCTGCTCCACTAGCGCTAAGCTCTGACTTCTTAATGAAGCCATACTTCTGACTGTTATACCAGCCATAAGAAAAAGTGAGGCCCAAATCGTGATTTTCTTCTTCGAAAATCAATTGATTGCCGCTAATGTTCTTGTATAGATTGCGCGCAATCTTGTATGCGCCGGCATAGCGATCAGAGAATGGTTCCCAAAGAAAGGTAGCGCCACTCTTCTCTACAAGTAAGATGGTCTTACTCCCTGTTAACTCCCCACTATCATGGATTTTATCATCTGTATAGTATGGGAAGAGTGCGTTTTCTGGATTTATCCTACCAGCAGACAAACCTCCTTTGCTGGAGGTATACAACCAGTGGTCAGAATCACTTACAACGCTGATGAAAAACGGGCGCATATGATCGTAGTTACTGATCTTATAGTACGGTGCGCCGTTGCGGGTCACAAATTCTCCAGTGATTTCAGCACTTGAGCTTTGTAATGGAGTTTTACCTACCTGAATAGCCTGATGGGTCATGTGAGGAACATTTGTGAAGTTTACTGTTCGAGTCTTGGCTCTTGGGGTGTTTTTGGGTAATGTTCGGTGGTGGCTGTGGCTAGGGAGTAAAATTATTTGGCTGCAAAGATGCTATTTCTAAATTGAGCGTCAAAGCTAGGGTAAGCAAATACAATATCCTAAAATAAAACATCCCGAATTTTAGCAATTGCCAAAATTCGGGATGTATATATTGATTGAGGTTTAAAACCCCGATTCAACGATTAGTCTGGACAGATAACCTTAAACTCTGTACGACGGTTTAGCTGGTGTTCTGTCTGGCTACAAGATACGCCGTCTGCGCAACGATTCAGTAGTTGCGTTTCACCGTAACCAGTACCAATTACGCGGCTACTGGAGATACCTTGAGCAATAATGTAGTCAGCAGCACTCTGTGCACGACGCTGAGAAAGCCTCATGTTAGAATCTGCACCACCACGGCTATCTGTATGCGATGACATCTCGATCTTCGCATCCTTGTTGTCACGCAAGAACTGAACAACACGGTTCAAATCTGGCATTGCATCAGAGCGAATTGCCGCGCTACCTGTATCGTATAGGATGTTGTTTAGACGAATCGCCTCACCACACTCTACTTCATCAGCACAGATCTCAAGACGTACAAATACAGACTTGCTTCGATCGTAGTTGCTAGCGTCAACGTTAACAACCTGCGAAAGGAAACTCTGCTTGGTAGCATACAACTCATAAGTAGCACGCTGATCCAAGTGGAAGATAAATGCTCCATCATCTCCAGAAATTGTAGACTTCAGGAAGTTGTCAGCATTATTCTTCAAGTTGAGGGTCACCCCAGGTAGTGGGTTCGGACTATTACAGTAGAACACCTTACCCTGAACGATGAAGTTCGGGTCATCGTAGTATACGGTGCTTTGTACAGGCTCAGAAGAGTTGAAATCACTAGTCTTAATGCTAGCTTCTTCTAGATCTACGTCATATAGTTTACCAGTGACGGTGTAATCACCAGGCTCCACGTTATTGATTTCTACGACACCCATGCTGTTGGTAGTACCAGTAGCAACTACTTGGCCGCTGCTGTTTACTACAGCTACTTCAGTGTTTGGTAGTACTTCATTGGTCATCTTATCACGTGCAGTTACCACTAGTGACTTCTCTGGGCAACCATTGTTCGCAACGGTACCAGGCTCGTCTGGGCAGTTATCAGCTTCGTCATTGATGCCGTCACCATCACGGTCAGTGATAGGACATCCTTCATTATCAACAGGGCCTGCTTCTTCAGGACACTTATCATCGCTGTCCTTGAGACCGTCACCATCTGTATCTGGGCAGCCCTTAAATTCTGCGATACCAGGAGTGTCAGGGCAGTCATCACTAGAGTCGGCAATACCATCACCATCGCGATCTGGGCAACCATTTAAGGCTACAACACCCGGAGTGTCAGGACACAGGTCTTCGGTGTCTAGAATACCGTCACCGTCACGATCTAGTACTTCTGGCTCTGGTTCTTCGTAATCATCAAGGGCCAGACGGAAGCCAATTCCTAGCTGTACATGGTCACGGAAGTCTGCACTACTAATGTGGTAGGCAGCAGTTGTGGAAAGTGAAGTGTTACCACCTAGATACCAATTCAATCCAATCCCGAGTGGAATGTCAAGATTGAATTCGTCCAGGTCATGCAAGATCGAACCGACACCTGCGAAAATCCGAGGGCGGAACGTCTTTCCTTTATAGAAATTAAGGTTAAGTAGGGCATCCAAGCCGAAGTTGAAAGCCTGACGATTTCCTGTTCCGAATTGATTGGCTGGCAAATCAGCAGACTGTAAGCGGAAAGGAAAACTTACATCGAAGTAATCGTTCAAGTAACGGAAGTACTCAAATTCCAATCCTTGGCCGAAGTCATCATAAGAGAAGTCATCAACCTGGTCTAATGGCCACTGGTAATTGCTACCAATATAGCGGAACGCCCAAGCATCAGGAGCACCTTCACTCTGGGCTTGCAACATAGGTATACTCAGCATACCTACGAATAATAAGGTGAATAGTAATCTAAACATTGTAGGAGGAGTTTGTTGAATGTTAAATAGGAACGTTTAGTTGTTGTCTACTGCAATATAGTCAACAGCACTTCTCCACCATAATAACAAGGCGATTGGGGCCAGAAAATGTTCTGAACGAACACAAAACTGCGGAATCCAGTGGGTAAACAGATAATTTAAGGAACTGGAATCGACATGACTCCAGATTCGAGCAAGGGCAGTGAGAAAGCCCCAAATGATAATATATAGGAGCGCCAACTCGCGAATTTGGCGCATTGGCACAAAGATTAGAGCGGCCGCAATGAAGTCAAGAATACCAGCTAATTTTAAGAGGCTCAGCGCTTGGCTATTGTCAACCCCAAAGCCACTGATCATCATTTGCTGAAAGTGTCCTGGAACAGGATAGTAACCGTAGGCATATAAGCCATGTCCAATAAAGGTTAAGGCAATTGTAATTCGAAAGGCATAGTCAATACATCCATAATTAGCCTTCCTGCGCACCATTAACCATAGTAGTATTGGTGTTGCCCACTGGAGGCTCAGTTCTGCAAAGTGCCCTACTCTCCAGTAATTACTCTTGGTCTCTAGAATGGCATGAAAAAGAAGAACAGCGACGCTGATAAATACCAAGGCGGTTGTTGCTGTACTCCAGCGCGAATAGCGAGCAATTAGTAACGCTAGTGCACCGATCAACAAAAGAACACCTAAAGCGATTGTCCATTGGCTAATCCAAGATCCGACACGTTCGGAAGTCACCCAATCAGACCAGGTCCAGCCTAAGCGAGCGACAATACCGGAGAAAAAGTCCTCATCCCAAACCAACACGCGTAATGGGCTATCCCAGTAAATATATTGCCATGCTCTGGCTAATAGAAGTAGAATACTAGCCCACCAGGTGGCGGTAATGGCTAACTGAGCATTTTTTCCAGTGCTTTCCATACTCGTTCAACGGGTAAGCCCATGACATTAGCGTAGGTCCCTTCAATTTTTTCGATTTTGCAGAGCCCTATCCATTCCTGAATAGCATAGGAGCCTGCTTTGTCAAAAGGCTGGTAATTCTTTATGTAGTAGTCAATTTCTCTAGGGCTCAAGTTCGCAAATTTCACCTTGGTAGTATCACCAAACGCTATTTCTTCCTCCTTACTCACCAAACAAACGCCGGTAATAACTCGATGTTCTTGCCCAGATAACTCACTCAGAATTCGCCTTGCATCTGCTTCGTCAACCGGTTTTTCATAAATCTTATTGTCTAGAATGACGACACTGTCCGCTGCCAAGATCAACTCATGATCTTCTTTTAGTAGTGATTTTGCAGCATGAGCTTTCTTTTTAGCTAAAAAAACAGGAACCTCCTCCGCAGGCATATCCGCAGGATAGTTCTCCTCTACGTTCAAAGCTTCAACTCGGAAAGGGATGCCGGCCTGGCTCAATAACTGACTCCGACGCGGAGATTTAGAAGCAAGAATGATCTCGTAATTGTGTTCTAGTATCACGTGAATTATAGTTGATAGCAGATTAATATAGTAAGTCCACCCAGTAAGTAGTATTTCCAAAATTGGCTTAGCCGATGGTAATCAGCAGAAGTGTTCGCTCTATGCAACAGTACTGAAAGAAGCAGGATGCATAGTACTAAAGTAGGTGCCAATAGTCGCCCAATGAGACTTAGTTGTAGATAGATTGATGTGAATAAGAGGATTACTATACCAGCGGACAGGATAATTGATAAGAAATAGACAACCAACTTGGCATTGCTAGCTCCCCAACTAATGGCAATACTACTCCGCCCTTGAACCCGATCCCCTTCTTCGTCCTCCAGGTCTTTAATGATCTCTCTAATCCAGGTAGAGATAAATCCGTACACCATAAATAAGGATATCAAAAATCCGGTTTGTACACTTAACTCTTCACTTAGCTGGGTCCATGAATGCCTTTCTGCTAGCCAAATGAGTCCAGCGGTGGCAGCGCAAGCGATTGCTACAAATATGTTCCCCGCCAGATGATGGCGCTTTAGTTGCTTGGGGTATATGAGAAGTAGTCCGACGAATAAGGGATAGAGCCACAACCATTCGTATTCTCCTTTCTCTGCCGCTAAAAACAGTGTCACTATGAAACCACTAACAGCGATAAGGTAAGAGAGTCGCTCGGCTCCAGCCTTGCTAATTTGATTGTCGATAATCACCTTATGAGGCCGATTAATCAGGTCGATGGGCAAGTCTCTCAAGTCATTGACAATGTAACCAATCGCAGCAACTGAAACTGTGGCAAAAATAAGAAGCCCCAATTCTGTACTAGACAGAATCGGGGCAATATTTTCTTGCTGATAAGCCTGACCCAACACCTTATTCGCAATCAACCATTGCGTGATCGCTACGACCACTAGATTTGGAAAACGAATCAGGCGAAGAATCGCTATTAGCACGCTTGTCTATTTCTTACCACGCTTACGCGCAACCTCATCTTGCTTCTTTTGTTGCTCCTTCATTGCCGCTTCCAAACGTTCCTGGAAGCCTGATCGCTTCTTCGGTTTACGTTTATTCGCTTCAAGCTCCTCTTTGATCTTATCGGTATCGATAATGAAGTTTTTAGTCACCAATGTCTGAGTGATATTGATCAAGTTACTGAAGAACAAGTAACAAGTAAGACCTGATGCAAAGCTATTGAAGAAGCCAAGGAACATTACCGGCATGATGTACTGGAAGTACTTCATCATCGGGTTAGTCCCGAAGTCCATATGCTTCGTGTTATAGTAGGTGTAGATCAGCGTTGTGATCGCCCAAAGCACAGCAAAGAGGCTGATGTGAGAACCAAAGCCTAATGGGATCTCAAATGGCAAACGAGTCAATACATCATAACTACTAAGGTCAGTAGCCCAAAGGAATCCTTCCTGCCGAAATGTAATAGCGGCTGGGAAGAATCGATAGAGGGCAAACCATATCGGAAGCTGCAAGACCATCGGAAAACACCCTCCAAGTGGATTCACGCCATATTCCCGATACATCTTCATCGTTTCCATTTGCTGAGCCTGCTGATCATCCTTGTGTTTAGCCTTAACCTTTTCGAGGTAAGGCTTCATGGCAGCCATTTTCTGTTGCGAGTACAACATCTTATAAGTAAGCGGGAATACCAACAGTTTTACGAGCAGCGTAAGCAATAGAATCGCAATACCCTTATTACCTGTGATTCCATCAAAGAAGTTGAACAATGGGCGGATGATCCAACGGTTGATGGCACCGAAAATGCTACGTCCGTAAGGAATAACATCAGTAAGGTCGTTGCCAAGCGCTTCTAGGCGCTCAAAGTTATTTGGTCCTATGTACAATTGCATGCCTACCGACTCACTTGGGCTATGGCCATATGGCAATTGAATGTCAGCGGAAACCATTTTTAGGTCTTCTGCTTCGGCATCAAGTACTTCTGTCCGTAAAACGGCACCGTCAAACTTGTCTTCTGCAATGATACTGGTGTTGAAAAACTGGTTTGCAGCGGCTACCCATTTTACTTTTTGCCCCTCAGAAGTTACCTCATCTGATGAGGTACAGGAGCAACGATCAGAATCATCCTCCGTTGGCTTATAGTAAATCGAGGTATAGTTACGCTCGTAACTTTCATTAAGCTCGATCTTGTCCAGGTAGTTTACCCATGATAGTTGCACCTGTTGTGCATCATTACGGAATACCTGCTGAAGACCTTCGAACTTCACCTCATAGTCAACGGTGTAATTGTCTTCTGACAGCGTATACACCTGTTCGATATACTGCTCAGGTCCGGCTGATGCTACCATGCGAATAGTACGTCCTTCCACCGTAGGCTGGAAGAATAATTCACTACTTCGTACGGTCCCGTTAGGTACACCCGCTACTGGCAGGAGGTATTCAAATTTGTTCTTTTTGTCCTCAAGGAGCTCCAACGGTACTTTCGTTTCGTTACCCGCAGTGTCCAGTAGGACTTTGAAATGCTCCTTTAAAACTACTTTGTCGATGACACCACCTCTTGTAGAGAAGTAAACGGTCATCAAGTCATTTTCTAGTGTTTCGATTGACTCCTCACCAAAAGTAGCTGGGGCAAAAGCACCATAGGCACCGCCGCGCTGTAGTAGTAAGACAGAGTCTGATACTGCAGGGGTAGCTACGTTGGTCTCATCACCAGTTTCGGAAAGTTGACCTGTGTCGGCCGCAGTGGCTTCAGCTTCGAGTTGCTGTTCTATATTTGCAATGGAGTCTTGTCGGCGTTGTTCTGCTTCGAGTTCGGCTGGGGAAGGCGCAAAAAATTGCTGCCAAACCATCAAAAGCGCGAAAATGAGGACAATACCTACAATCTGATTCTTATCCATGAAGGAAAATTGAGTTCTTAATTTTCGTGCGCAAAGGTATCATTTTAGACCTGCTAATTAAAACCGTAAAGCCGAATAAATCACCCATGTTCGACCAGGACCTTCAAAACGCCTACGAAAAGGCGATCTACGAAATCTTTGACCCTCCTATTTCGTGGTCGATTGGAGGTTTGGTGCCGGCTATAGACGCACTTTTAGAGGAACACCAAATCACGACTGCATGTTTAATCACAGCACATAATCCGAAATCGATTATTGTGGCTGTGGACAAGAATCAAGAACAGCAAGACTTGCTTGTTCAATTTGTTGAACAAAACGAGTGGACCTACTTTATAGGCCAAGGAAACGATTCTTCAGGCAGCTGGCCATCAGAAGATAGCCTTCTAATTCTGGGGCTCAATGAAATTGAGAGTACCCAACTTGGCCGGAAGTTCGAGCAAAATGCAGTTGTGTTCTTAGAAATTGGTAAGCCAGCTCAACTATTGTTCTGCACTCATTAGTGAGGAAGCTACCGGACGCAATCCTGGATAGCTAGCTAGAGCCTTCTCGAGGCAATCCATAGCCGCATCGAGGTCCTTTTCGTTTAGAACGTAGGCAATTCGTACCTCATCAACGCCCAGTCCAGGTGTAGCATAGAAGCCTTGACCAGGAGACAGCATGACGGTTGCCCCTTTGTATTCGAAATCCTCCAACAGCCAGCGGCAGAAGTTTTCAGCTGAATCTACCGGGAACTTTGCAAAGCAATAAAATGCTCCTCCAGGCAAATAGGAAGTAACGCCAGGTATCGCTTGAAGGCGGCGGAATACCAAATCTCTCCTACGCTCGTACTCTTCTTTTACACCGGTCAGGTATGCTGTATCATCTTGCAGCATGAATTCAGATAGCATTTGCCCAAGTCCAGGAGGACTTAGTCGCAGTTTAGCGTACTTGGAAATAGCGGCGGTCACATCCTCGTTACGAGTAACTAAAGCCCCTACCCTAGCCCCACAAGCGCTATAACGCTTCGATACGGAGTCAATAATAACAGCATGTTCTTCTAAGCCTTCAATGCTCAATGCTGAAAGGAAAGTATTATCCCCATAACAGAACTCTCGGTACACCTCGTCTACACACAAGAAGATGTCTTTCTCCTTGACAATGTTACCGAGTTCCCGAAGATCTGCTGGCGAATAGCAGCAACCAGTAGGGTTGTTGGGGTTGGTGATGAAAATCGCCTTTGTACGT
>CAJXOS010000025.1 GCA_913057725.1 uncultured Lewinella sp. | reverse complement strand
GGTATACGTACCTGCGGATGACTTGACTGACCCTGCTCCAGCGACGACTTTCGCTCACTTGGATGCAACTACAGTACTAAGTCGTAAGATCGCTTCTCTAGGTATCTACCCTGCGGTGGATCCACTAGATTCTTCTTCTCGTATCCTTGACCCAGCTATCTTGGGTGACGAGCACTATGACTGTGCTCAGCGTGTAATGAACATCTTGCAGCGTTACAACGAATTGCAGGATATCATCGCGATCCTTGGTATGGAAGAATTGTCTGACGAAGACAAATTGGTTGTAAGCCGCGCTCGTCGTGTACAGCGTTTCTTGTCTCAGCCATTCCACGTAGCAGAGCAGTTCACTGGTCTTCCAGGAGTTTTGGTTCCTATCGAGGAAACCATCAAAGGCTTCAACATGATCATGGACGGTGAAGTAGACCAGTATCCAGAAGCAGCATTCAACTTGAAAGGTTCGATCGAAGATGCGATCGAGACTGGTAAGAAGATGTTGGAAGAAGTAGCTGGCTAATAATAACCGAGAGTTAACAGATAAATAAGACCATATGAATATTGCGGTATTGACACCAGATCGGGAAATCTTTCAGGGCTCTATCACCTCGGTGAAGGTTCCTGGTGTGAAAGGTGAATTTCAGGTGCTCAAGAATCACGCCCCTATCGTTTCAGCCCTGGATGAGGGTAAGATTACGATCGAAACAGGCGACGGTGGTTATTCTTACTACGATGCTACCAGCCAGGCGCGTAAAGAAGGATCCACTGCCGGCAATAAGCTCGTCTTCGAAATTGAAGGTGGTTTTATTGAAGTACTGAACAACGAAATCTCCCTGCTTGTACAGGGTGTAAGTCAACTATAGGTAATCCGCCCTGCGGCGGATAATAAATAGGATCGCCCCGATTGGCAATGTGCTGGTCGGGGCGATTTTTTTTTGTGGGGAATATGCTCGCTGTTTCTATCGAAACTCGATATAATCCACCTCCAAATCGAAAGGCCCCTCCTTCTTACTGTTCGTAGTAATACCAATGCGAATGGTACTCGCCAAGGCTTCATCGCTAGGGCCTGTACCCAGTTTTCTGCCAATTCGATATAGATCAAACTCGGTAAGTGGAATTTCGAAAGTTTGCCACTCTTCAGTAGGTGTAAACTCCTTTTTGAAGTACGGTTGATACCAACGCCGATCATTGTCGAGCGTGAGCGCAAAAGCTTGCCCTTGGCCCTTGCAACGAATGATGAAGGTTGAATAAGAAGAGAGGTCTGTACGGACGTAGGGTGCTTTACAGGAGGAAAAGCCACCATTGTTTTCCAGTGAGACAGTACCAGAAAAGTACATGCTGTTTTCGCGTAGTTCTTTTCGCCCCCGCGATAGGCCACCCATGACGCCATCTACGATGATCATCCAATTCTGACCATCTTTTTGCTGGCCGAAATCAATGCGTAGTGGCTGGGTAGTATCATTACTGTTAAGCATAAGGAGCGCTGCGGCAAAGGTTAATGTGATGAATTTCATGAAAGTCTTTACTAATGATCTGAGCATGAAACGGAGAGCGACGAAGGCGGTTTAAAGAACGGCCTTAATTTCAGCTAAATGACGAGTAGATTTCGTTGAGCGAAATAGATCGGGACTGCCCAATTTCTTGATTCCATAAGGGCTCCGTATTTTGGATGATCCGAAGATGAATTGAAATCACTGTGCTGGTATCCGAAAGTCTGTATCTCATAGCCGGTGTTTTAGGTATCCTGATCAGTTTGGCTTTGATCTCTCAAGTCTTCACCGACAAGAAGGGAAACTTCTTTCTAGGGCTGATAATGCTCTTGTTCTCCTTTGAGATTCTGTTCTCCTGGGGGGCACTTTCGGGGTATAATAATTCAGAAGGCACTTTCCACATTGGTTTACTGCTCAATTACTTGATCGTTCCTCCTGCCATCTGGCTGTTTGTCCAGTTCAGTACGGCTCCCTCCTTTAAATGGAAACCTTGGCATTATCTACTCTTCCTTCCGGCCTTGATACAGTTGGTATTTCAGCTCTTGTCGCGCACTGGGGGGTGGAGTCTAAGGGATAATCTGCTCTGGGTGTTCTTCGTGGACTATTTGCCACTCTTGGGATTCATAGCGGCGCTTGCGTTTTTCTGGATCAGGTATTTTCGTTTGCGAAGGCATAATGCTTTCAAAGCCAGTCAGGACAAATGGTTGCCACGATTTAGAGTTCTCTTACTTATGGGTGGCTTATCCCTGATTTGTCTGGCATGGATTGTTTTTTCCTTCATTGGCTGGGAGTATTTCGAAGTAATCGAGCTGATTTTGGTTGTACTGATTTTTGCTTTAGCCTTTTTGAATTTCTTGGGAACCCCTCAATTTCCTACCGTAATTAAATCTACTGCCAAGGAGGAATTTCCTGGGTACACGAGGATGAGGAGCAATTGGAGCGTTTAGATCACGTACTAAGGGAAGAAGAGCAGTTTTTAGATCCAGACCTTTCTTTGAAGTCATTGGCAACCACCCTAGGTGTACCATCCCGTTATGTGTCTTATCTAATCAATCGCTATCATCACAAAAACTTCAAAGAGTATATCAACAACTTTCATTTGGATGCCTTTTTGAAGAAAGCTCAATCCGAAGAGGCCCAACAAAAGACCTTACTCGCACTGGCATTGGAGTCGGGTTTTAGTTCAAAGTCTACCTTCAATCAGGTTTTCAAAAATCGTTTTGGCAAATCTCCATCCCAGTATTTGAATCAGAATTGAGCCGAAATTCGGCTGGAAATGCGTTTTCATACGTCCGGAAACGTGTTTTCAAGCGCTTTGGACCCCAAGCATGGCTTCCTTTGAAAGAAAAAAGTCATGCAAGCGATTTCCTTTCTCCGTTCTTTCATTCTTCTTCTGAGTACTTCTCTGCTCCTAACTGCGCAGACAGATACATCTACGATATCAAGTGCAGTGGTATCCGCCAGGTTTAGTAAGAATGTGGAGTTAATCGGTTATGTCATCCATCTTGGAGATCCTGCAGATAATGATCCTGAGCATCCAATTAGTAAAATAATGAACAGCGCCCCGGAAGACCGCGAGATACCAGCACTCTACAAGATTTTCGAACTGGGTGCCGATGTTCCCTATGATATTATGATTGGCATATTGCATAGTATGCCTGAGTTTCCACTTCCTACGGACTACGCCCTGCCAGAAACATTATTAGTGTCGTTTGGACTTGAAACGGAGGCGGAGCAAACTAAAATTCGAACGCTAGTAGACTATGCCGTTGAATTCCATGAAGCATCTCATTTTGAGCAGCTGTGGAATGATCTAGCACCTTATCGAAAAGAGACCTTGGCGGGCCTTCAGCAGAACTTACCTTCTACTGCTCTAATGGTAGGACTAGAAGCCTTCTATCAGCAAGGATATGAGCGCTATGAGGTCATTCCTAGCCTGATGATATGGTCAGGGCCAGGCTGGGGCCTAAAGACTATGAATGGCGAAACCGAGGTCGCTACTTTCGTTCTTGGTCCTCTGGAAAAGAACTACGACTTTTCCGATAAGGCTCGTTTCTTGAACCTTGCGATTCACGAGTTTGGGCATTCCTTTGTCAATCATGTTGTACTGGAGATCGCAGGTACGCAGATTCAGGAAACAGAGCACCTTTTCGCACCCTTGCAAGAGGCGATGGTTAAACAGGGATACCTCAACTGGGAGACTTGTGTAATTGAGCATTTCGTTCGTGCTGGTGAGGTATTAGTACCAGAATCAATGGGAGACCACTCAGCCAGTGAATCTCTACTGACGAACTACTCAGCGGAAAGACAGTTTGTCTATCTATCCTACATCGTGGATAAGCTACGTAGTTACCGTTACGAGCAAGGATTAGCCTATCCTGAAGCCGTACGACGAACTATGGTAGACTTGAGTCAGACTTACAAAGAATAAATCACCAGGCAATTATAGTTAGAGGCCATTCGGAAATTGCTTTCCGAGTGGCTCCCATATCCTGGGTAAGGCCCAGGCAAAAACCTCCTCCTCCTGCTCCGCATATTTTAAGCAGGTAGGAGCCTCCATCAAGGCCTGCTTGCCAGGTGGTGTGTAGCTCAGGAAGAACCATCGGTGGTAGATCTTTCAATTGGAATTGACTAATAGCTCGGAAAGCCTCAGACAGCTCCTCCATTTCCCCTTTCTGTAAGGCATCGATAGCCTTATCGACGGCTGGCGTCCAAATGCTATCTGTGGCTTGACGGAAGTCAGAATCTGTGTCGTAGCGATTGGTGAAGTAGTTGACTAGCGGGGCCGTTTCTCGTGCCTTACCGGTATCTAGTAAGAATAGCTGCCAGCCACCTGGCATTTGGGGTATAGAAACGTACTCCAAGTGTCCCTTGGGGCCTAGCTCTACAACCTTCCTCTCAGAAATGATCAGCGGATCGGTGCCCGAGCTTGTACCGTGGAAATGGTTCTCTAGCTGGGCAAAGTATACTTTGGCGCCTTGTTGTTGCAAAGCCGCTTTCCCTTCCTCCGTAGCATAACGCTCGAAAACCGCCACGCATAAAGCTGCCGAACTGCCCAAACCATAGCCTACCGGAATATCCGAAGCCAGGTACCAGCCTGCAGCCAAGTCTGCACGAAGTTGTTGCAGGTTGTAATGTGTGGGTAACTGTTTATCTAAATACTCAACAAGCCCGGGTAAGCCACCTTGTTGCTCAATAGATCCGCCCTGTTGCCATTCGCATCCTTTCTCCCAAAGTGGCATAGCCAAGGCTTTAGAGCCACGGAGGATAGAGTGCTCTCCGAAGAGCAGAACTTTGGCGGGAATGCGTTGATTTTGGGAAGGATTCAAAACCGAGAATTCAGTGGTTAATGCAGTTCCAACAGCATATCGCTGTAAGAGTTCTGGAGGAGGTCTTCTTCTTGAACCTTGAACAACTCCAGGTAATAATCGCACTGCTCTTTAAGCTTGTCGCGGCCAATACTACCATCGCTATCTATGGCCTCAATTTCTACGAAGGTACCCAGCTCTTCTACCTGATCTAGATGGAACTTGACGTTTTCGATGAAGTAAATCTCTCGCTTCTTATCTACGACCACCTTGATGTTCAGTGCTGCTACTAGGGTAGCCTTTAGCGCCTCTCCATCTTGGCAGGCATACAGGTGCACCTCAGAGGCCTTGGGGCCAGCTTGGTCTGGGCGATCGTAGTGAATAAGATTGTTTTCAATGCTACCTTGGCGCAGCTTCAAGCGCCCTTTAGGTACTTGAAAATAGGTGTCAATCTGATGGTCCGTGCCACGGAAGTCAGCTTGACGATCGAGTAGTAAGTTTCGAATGAAATCCTGGTTGCTACACCGAGCCTTGATCTCGATATTAAGGTGCATGCCTAGCGATTTTGCGTTTAATCGCTAAGGTAGCATTTCATCGCAATACCCTACGATGGGATGCCTGAGCTTCCGGCCTTCTCTGGAAATGGAGTAGGGCGATTTTTATTCGGCAATTGAAATCGCTACTCCTTCCGGGATATGATACGTACGCACACCTGCTGTGTCCATGGATGTCTGGTAGAAATATTGATCCATAGTTTCTACAGGTCGGTTAAACGCTCCGCGGTGAAGCTGTTCGTAAGTAGTGTAGTCTACTGCGGTACGTTGTTGTAGCCAGTTCATTAGACCAAACTTACCCACTACACTTTGCCAGTCCTCCTGAAGGTGTGCCTGGAAAACCTTACTCTTCGAGCCACTGCCGTAGGCAAAGAAGCCAAAAGTGGCACCATCAGTAAGGCTCTCATGCTGTACAGCATGTTCTAAGGTGCCCATGAGGGCTAGGAAGATAGAACCCGCATACACATTGCCAACTAAGCCAGAAGCCTCCTCTGCTGGCGCGATGCGATCATTGACAAAACTCCGATAAAGAGGAGTCTTAGTCACAGCCCGCCAAAAACCAGTGAGTGCCTTTTGGTAGGTTTTTTCGTCTTCGAAATCATCTGCTTGCGGTAGCGCCAGGCCGATCTGCTCTGCTAGCTCCTGCTGCTGATTGCTGTGCTGCATTTCTTGCCAGAAAATCTCACCAAACATCCGGCGTGCCTGGAAGGCATACGGCAAATGAAATACCAGGCGATCCCAGTTGGTAGCTATTTGCTCGTCGCCATCCGTTTGGCGGCGATA
This sequence comes from uncultured Lewinella sp., assembly GCA_913057725.1. GTDB lineage: Bacteria > Bacteroidota > Bacteroidia > Chitinophagales > Saprospiraceae > Lewinella. The sequence continues at coordinate 48,719 of CAJXOS010000025.1, read as the reverse complement.
GTGCGCAAGAGCTTCCTTAATCCGTTCCTGGTAGCATTGGTTGGAATACGGACCATCGAAGATCGGCGTGTCTTTGTGCAGGGTAATCTGCGCTTCGTTGCTGTCAAGTACACCCTTTACTTCAATTCCCTGTTGCAACTGGCGGCTCAGTTGAGCCACATCAACGTGGTTGCGGTTGGCTAAATGCAGCGCTTCTGAGATAAGATCACTTTTCTGTACCGTACGTAGTGGCTTGTAGAAGTCGTAAACCGCGCGGGTGCCTACCCCCCAGTCCGGATCAATAACCAATAATCTTGGGTTAGCCTTAACCAGGGTAGCTATTGCACCAGCCCCCTGCGTGTACTCACCAGTAGATCCTAGTTCGTACTTCGCGTTATCGGAAGCCACGATGATGCCAATACGATTAGCTTTTCCACGAGCCCAATCGAGTGTGTTTTGTAGCGCGTCCACAGCACCGATGCAAGCAAAGGTCATGTCCACTACGTCGCAATTTAAAAAACAGTCTGAGCCATAACGTGGCTCAAAATAAGCCTGCAGCATTTGCAGGGCGTAGGTAGCCGTTGGTTTGGCTCCGTCTATTGCACTTTCTGTCCCTAAATAGAGGCGACCAATTTGTCGCGGGTCGAGGTCATTCTTTTCAATCAATTCCCGTACAGCGTTTGCCATCATGGTAGCGGCATCTTCGCCAGCATCAGGTATAGCCATAGCAGTAAGGCCAAGGCCTTTGTTAAGCTTGGCGTATTCGATATTCCTTTCCTCCGCAAGCGTCTCAATAGGTAAGTACAGCTTAGGGAAATAAGCTGCCATGTCATCGATGCCTACGCTAGTTGGGGTGAACTTTTCCATGTTAGGGCTCCTTGAATTTAAACCGCAAAATTAACAGCATTCCAACAGCAAGTTAGGATTTGGGTTCATTTGGCCAATCCTGATCCGGTATGTTTTTACGATTCCTAATTTTGGAAAGCTAAGTTTATTTTGTTGTAAATCAGTTGGTTGAGTTCGAAAACTGTTCCGGGGGCGTAACTGAAATTACATACTGGCTTACGCTTTGCCAACTTTACGGATAGCTGATTTGCTAAGCGATAAGCTCCAGGGGGAAACCTAAAATGAAAAACCCGAACGCTGAATGAACAGCGCCCGGGCTTTCGGTTTAATACATGTCTGAAGCCAAAATTATGGCTTGATCAGACCTGTGTTATTGCTTTACAAATCGTTGTGGCTTCACTTCGCCATCTACCTCAATTAGTAGGTAGTATAGGCCAGGAGTAAGGTCACTAATATCGATTTGCTGTTGGTCGTTATCCAACTTGATCTGGCGTAGTTGCTGACCAGTTGCCGTCATGATACGGATTGACTGCATTTCAGCACCCGCACGTACATTCAACAATCCTTGTGCTGGATTCGGGAATACGCGAATGTCATTAGCAGTTAGGTTGTCAAAGTCTGCGTCAAGATCTGTTTCGTTGATGTTGATTTCACTGTCGTTGATATCAACTCCACCGTCAGTTTCGCTTGTTGTTACGATAGGCTCGCTGCTTTCGATGAATGAACCGGCATTTGCGGTCACAGTTACAGCGTCAATATAAACGCGGTCAGCGTTTGCACTAGCGTCACACTGGAAGCGGATTTGAGAGTTGCTAGCAAAGTTGTAATTAGCAGCGCTAATAGTTACAGTAGAAGTGTAGAAGGTATTGTTGTTGAAACTAGTACCACTAGTCCATACACCAACTGTACTCCAACTAGAGCCATCGTAGAAGCGTAGCCAGAAGTCTTCGCCAGTCTCCATGCTGTTAGGGTAGAAGAAGAAGGTTACGTCGATAGAGCTGTAGCCAGTCAAATCCAACGTTGGAGATGTCATTGCTGAAGCAGTACCAGAGTTATCGCGGATACGAATAGAGTAGCTTCCTTCGTAAGATCTTCCACCTGAGTAACGGAAACAGTCAGATCCTCCATCTTGCCAGCCGTCCCAGCCAGTCTCGAAGTAAGAACCTAGAATTTCACCGCCAGTAGGACAAGCAGGGCAGCTAGAACCACCACAGTCTACGCCAGTCTCATCACCGTTCTGGATGCCGTCATTACAAGTTGGGCCACTACCTCCGCCAAGGCAGAAGTTAGTAGTCTCGCTTGAACCAAATGCACCACCAGAAGCAAGAACTGTTCCGCCAGAGGTTACTTCGTAATCACCAATGCCATAGCCACAGCAGATACCGTCGCCATAAGAATCGAAGATGGTAAAGTCATAGCAACCGTCTACTAAACAAGCGTCTTCTACAACCTGAGATCCAGCACCGCTATATGGGCCACCAGATGCAACTACAGAACCACCAGAGTTAGTGATCTGCCAAGTTGTTTCACCAGGATAGTTGTCAAGGTTGATGGTAACGAATACTTCATTGTCAGTACATGGTACTGGACAAGCAGGGCAACTAGAACCACCGCAGTCTACACCAGTCTCGTCACCGTTCTGAATACCGTCGAAACAAGTTGGGCCACCGCCACTACAGTTAGCAGGTAGACAGCTAGCGTTGGTTACTGTATTACGGATTACGTTACCTGGCTGAGGTCCGAAACCTTGAGTAAAGTCAATACCAGTAGTCAAGTGACAGTAACTCATGATGGTACCACCACCGGAAGGGCTACCAGGAACAGAACAACTACCTTCTGTACCTCCAGCACAACCGTCAATGGCTGTACCGTTGCCATTCCACACACATGCGTGGGTGTGACGAGAACCGATCAAGTGACCCATCTCGTGCGTAACTACCATTACAGAGTAAGAGTAAACAGGTACGTTGCTGTAAGATGCATCAATACTACTGAAGCACTTAGAGTTGTCAACATTTGAGTTACAAATACCAGAAAAACCAGCTGCGATACCACCACTTGCTTGGTAAGATACAAGGTGGCTTAGGTTGCCGTTAAAAGCACCTGTATTCGCCTGGTAAGAGTTTAGCATTGCGCTGGAGCTACTACCAGAGTAAGGAGCAGGTGTGTCCCATACCTTCATCTCAGAGATACCCATTTCCAGGTTCTCATTCGTGTAAAGTGTGATCGACTCATTGAATAGACCGGTAATGTAGTTAGCTGCATTAACAGCACCACCTTTCTGCGTTACGATATCGTCGTCAACTTCAACGTAAACTTCGATACAGTCACCAGTAGCTTTGGTAACGTCGTATTCCAGGTCACTTGGCTTGTAAACCTCGCCATCATCAGGTGTTTCACAACCTAAGTCTTGTGGATTGAGGTGGTAGCGATCATTGTAGATCAAGTGTGCATTCTCTTCATTGCCATCAATCTTACCAATTACGTAGTTACCGAGTTCGGTGCTGATTAGGCCGTGAATTTCTTTGTCAAATACACTAATGGCTACTATTGAGTTGTAGTCACCGTTTAGTGTACCGTGGTAGTACAGGCCAGGTTCGTAGTTGATTGCACGGCCACTACTTGTAGTCAGTACAAAAGTTTCTCTAAGAACCTTGCTTGGAATCAGTGTAACGGTCTGCATACCTAGCTCAGGAAGAGGAAAGCGCAGTTCCAATACTTGTGGGCGTCTTTGCTGTAGATTCCGAATCGCGTCTTCGCGTAAGTTCACGATCAGGCCTTCTGTCAGCTCTTGTTCGGAAATACCGGCGTCCTTAAGGCTTGTGTTTGACTCCTGAACCAAAGTGTAGGAGTGCATGACTTCTTTGTCGATAGCCTTTTGGACTCTTTGGGAAATGATGCCTTGCCCAAATGCTAGGGCGGGGAGTAGCATTAAAACTAGTAAATAGTTAGCGATCTTCATACCAGATTGTTTAGATAGAAATAGATGATGAATAGTTTAAGAATAGATAGTTTTTTAGTGTCGTTCTAGGTAATTTTCTCTCAATGTTGACCCAATATAACATAATTATTTATTTGTTGCGACAATAAATACACAGTATAACAATTGGGGTTGTCAAGCACTTTGGATTTAAATTTCAAGCAATTGGGTATTTGTAAAATTTACAATAAGTAGTGTTTTGCTTGTTGTGGGAATTAGAAAACCCCTTCGGCAGCTTGTTGCCGAAGGGGTTTTCTAAAATCCTGTTTTATAGCTACTAGAGATTGACTCGTCCGTAGCGTACGCCATCATCATAACGGACGATGTAGGCATTGGAGAATAACGATCTGAGTTCGTCCAGTGCGAAGGAGGCTTCGCTTTCGCTGAAGTAGTCTCCAACCATTACCCGAGTTAGTTTGCGAGCGTCGATATATTCGGTGGAAAGAATACCATAATCTGGTAGTCCACTAAACTTTGAGTTATTAGGGTCGTAGCTCCGTAGTGCAGCAACCTGTACCCGGAAGTAAGTACCCTCATAACGCGGAGCAGAAGAGCTGTACTCCAACTTATCCTTGTTAGAGGATCCACGGGCCGTGTATTCTACGCCATTGTCTGGAAACGGAGTGGCTGCATTGGTACCTACCCGGTCAGGTTGTACTACTTCGGTGTTGTTTCCGCCAGTAGTGCCTGATTCCGTCATGAAGCCACCATCGGTTGCTGGGGGCTCCTCCGTCTGGTCAACTACTGCTCCAGCTTCTGCCTGCAGGAATAATGGTTGGCCATAAGCGTAAGTAGAAGGATCATCGGTTGCGAATACATAACCACCTGCCTGATAACCTTCACGTGCAATTTCTACGCGGAAACGGCGATTCGGCAGGAGCTCGAATAGATAGCTGCCCGAGCTGAAATCCTTAGTGATGAGTAGGTTCTCTTTACCATCATCAAAGATCTGATAAAGCGATACGGCTATATTGTCGAGTAAGCTCCCTGTCGCTTGATCGTATACGTTTGCCTTCAGGGTAATCTGGCGACCACCAACACTGAACTCGAAGATATCATCGTGGCGAGTGTTGGTCTTTTCTCCACCAAAGACACGGTTACTGGCGAAGAATCCGCCCAGGCCATTAGCATTCCGTACGTAACCGTAGTCATTTGCAGCGGAGTTGATCGGCATGCCCAGGTTTTCTGGTGTAGACCAGCTTACCTCACCACCGGTAGCTTTGAAGATATCCATACCTCCAATAGAAGGATGTCCATTAGAAGAGAAATAGATAATGCCTTCTTCTGAGTTGTAATAAGGGCTTATCTCATCTCCCAAGCTATTGATCACTGGACCCAAGTTGACCGGGAAGGTGTAGTCAAGGTTGTCGATGCCCAGATCACGTGTCACATACCAAAGGTCAAGGCCGCCACGACCACCTTCACGATTGGAAGAGAAGTAGAGGTACTCCTGTCCATTGCTGTGCGCTACGAAGGGCTGAGTGGTATTTACACCCTGTACATTGATATAGTCTGGTAGACGTTCTGGAGCGGTCCAGCCATTGGCGGAGCGCTTAGTAACGTAGATTTCGCAGCGCGTATTCGTTCCATTCCAGCCGCTGTCATTGTTGCAGATGGTGAAGTAGAAGCGCTGGTTGTCTGGAGACATTCCGCCGTTGGCGTATTGACCACCGTCCACAACCGGGAAGCCGGAAGGGTTGGCTGCCTTTGTCCAGTTTCGACCCTGGCGCTGGCTTTCGTAGATGCGAGCTTGATCGCCAGTAGTAGAGGTGAACCAGATTTGATCTTCTCCAACGGGAGTTGGTCCGAACTCGTCACTCTCAGAGTTGACCATTACTCCAGGGTGGAGGATTTCCATACGGCGATCGAGATTGGCTGCAATATCGCGGGTCAGATCGATCCCTCGAAGTTCTACCCGCACGATATCCTGTAGGATAGCCTTGTCCGGGCCCGTATAGGTATCGGCTACTTCTTCAAAGACGCCTCTGGCCTTATCGTACTGTCCATCTTGCTTTAATGCTCTCGCGTACTTGAGTTTAATCAGCGGATCATTATTGAAGTTGGCAGGCACGTGCTGGTAAGCTTCAGCTGCATTGCGGTAATCGCTTAAGCGGAAGTAGTTTTCAGCGGCCTTATAAATCAATTCTTCTTTGCTCTGCTTTTTTTCCCAGGCCATGCGGAAATTTTCAGCTGCAGCAAAATAGTCACCTTCCTTTTCAAGCTGTAGCGCTAGTTTGCGGTGCTTTCTCCACGACATTTCCTGGGCTTGCACGCTAGACAGCGAAATCCCAAGGGCTACTAACAACAGGCATAGATTGCGAATCTTCATAATTCCAGTGGGTTGTCGGTTCTCAGTTTATTTTTTGAATCACGTTCAATAACGTGTTAAGAACGATCAGTTTTTAACAAAAGTTGTTCGATGACTGGCGCAAAGTGCTCGTGCTCTAATGCCAAGACTTTTTTGGCAATTTGCTCTGGTGCTTCACCAGGTATAATTGGGCAACGGGCCTGAAAGATAATCTGGCCTTCATCGTAATGTTCATTCACGTAGTGGATCGTCATTCCACTCTCTGTTTCTTCTGCTTTCGATACGGCACGGTGGACATTCATTCCGTACATTCCTTTGCCTCCATATTGGGGTAACAAAGCTGGATGGATATTCACGATTCCCTGCGGATAAGCTTGTACCAGATACCCTGGTATCAACCACAAGAAACCAGCAAGGACCAGCAAGTCGATGCCTTTTAATGAATCCAATAGTTGCTCTGTTTGATAAAACTCCTCCCGTTTAATCACCAGTGTTTCGACGCCAAAACCAGCAGCCATGTCCAACACGGGAGCTGTGGAGCGATTAGAGATTACCAAACTAACTTTAATCGAGGGATGATCGGTAAAATGCGAAATAATCTTGCGGGCATTCGAACCCGTTCCGGAGGCAAAAATGGCAATCTGCTTCAACTGATAGGAGGACTGATGTTTTATCCTGGCAAGTTAACGAATTTTGGGCGTACGCTGCTGGAAGATGACCTGTAACTCCTGAGAGGGGGGGTGTAAGGATAGTTTTGGTGCATATTAGCACCCCAAATAAGTTGCTGACGATTACTATATTTGAACTTCATCCCGACCTGATTTTATCCCTCTTAAATTTACTTTTATCAGGCCATGGAATGGATATGTAAGGAATATGGTAAGGCAGACAGCCTTTACTATCAAGCGCTCGAAGACGTCGCTCCCAAAGCTCACGAACTCAAGATCAAGGTCCATTGTGTGGGCTTGAATTTTCCAGATTTATTGGTGATTCAAGGCAAAGATCAGTATCGCCCTGTCTTGCCCTTTTCGCCCTGTGGTGAGATGAGTGGAGAGGTTGTTGCGATGGGGGAAGAGGTGGCAGGCTTCAATATCGGTGATCGGGTGTTTGCTGGAGGTATGGTCTGGGGCTGTAGTAAAAGTGAGGTCTGCGTGGCGCAGCAAAATGTATACAAGGTGCCGGGAGGTATGCCGATGCGAGAAGCTGCTGTGCTGCCCTGTGTTTTCGGTACCGCTATCCACTGCTTAAAGGATCGGGCACAGCTCAAGGCAGGTGAAACGGTTGCTATTCTTGGCGCAGCCGGCGGAGTAGGAGCGGCCACCATACAAGTGGCAAAAATGATGGGCGCCAAAGTTATCGCTTGCGCCTCCACGCAACAAAAGCGGGACTTCTGCTTGCAAAATGGTGCCGACATTGTATTGGACTACACCAATTGTGATCTTAAGCAAGAGCTGAAGCGACTCACCGATGGTAAGGGGGTGGATGTGATCTGTGATCCGGTAGGTTCCCAATATTCAGAACCGGCTTTGCGGGCTATTGCCTATGATGGGCGGTATATGGTCTTGGGATTCACAGCCGGGCAAATTGCTCGTATTCCGCTCAATCTCCCTTTGCTGAAGAACTGTCAAATTATTGGCGTGTTTTGGTCCACCTTTGGCCGGAAGTTTCCAGCGAAGAACCGTAGGAATATTCAACAGATCCTTGACTGGTACGAGGAAGGAAACATCAAAATTCACGTTGATGCCGCCTTTGAGTTTAGCGACTTGCCACAGGCCTTTGCCGCGCTGGAAGCAAGGATCATAAAAGGAAAAATCATACTTGAGGTAAGGAAGGGATCAAATTAAACTATAGTTTTTTGAAAGCCCTTTTTGCGCAAAGATGCCATCTCAAAATCTACCAATAATTTTGATCACTTCCTTAGTTGCTCAATAATCAATGCACACACAACCTACTACCCTCTCTCTCGATCAGCTCTCGAAAATATTGCAGGACGACGGTGTTCTGCTCGTGCCCGCTGTTACTGGTTATCTCTTAATGGGAGCTACCCCAACAGCGGTAGAGCGGATTTTCGAGATCAAGCAACGCCCAGCGGTGAAGACTATTGGCTTAGCTGCTACGCCAACGATCTACAAAGCGCTGTGTACTTCTCGCTTTCGTACCGCCATGGAAATGATTAAATACCCTTTGGGGGTAATCGACTATGCTCAAACTGAGCATCCGTTGGTGCAGGCTTTGCCTAGTTTAGCCATCAAAGAAGGAAAACTTGGATTCTTCTTCCGTGCAGGTACGCAGATAGTGGCCTTGGCGGAACACTGCTACCCACAGGGTATGCTGTTGATGATTACTAGTGCCAATCCATCGGGGGAGCCGATTATCCAAAAGTTGGCGCAGGTGCCTTCATCTATGTTGGCTGCTGTTGATCATGTCTTGGAGGATGATGCTTTCATTGCAACAAACCGACGCTCTTACGAGCCGCCACAGTCGACCATCATAGATTTTACGTCTCAGCGGATTCTGCGGGTGGGCATGTACGCTAATCAGGTCAGCCATCGGGCTTTTCAGCTGGGTATGCTCCAGCAAGAAGATAAACCGCTGGAACAATCAGTTGTAGACAAACCGCCACGATCGGTGAAGTTTTTGCTGAGTTATAAGAACAGCTCTTTTGACAAAATCTACCACTACGAGCTGGCAGATTGGTTTGTGCTGGACTTAGAAGACAGTTGCCCATCTGGTGAACGGGAAAACGGCCGTAGAAATATTGAGGCGTTTATGCAAAATGACAGGCCTTTGGATAAGCCTGTCTTTATCCGCATCAATTGCCATCGGGATGAAGATGAATTTGAGCAGGACTTGTCATTGGCCTATTCTTCCAAAGTAAATGGTTTTTTACTGCCAATGCTTCATGGGCCGGAGGATGTCCACTACATAGCTGAACGACTCACCGAGGTAGAGCTCCGCAACGGCCTACCAACAGGGCACTTCAAATTGATCCCGATTATTGAAACGGCACAAGCCCTGGTGCAGGTAAGCGCCATTGCCACGGCATCTGACAGAATCTGTGCCTTGTCCTGGGGGCACGCGGATCTGGCAGCAGATACCCGATCGGTCATAAATGATGCCAACAAAGAACACGTCCGCACTCGGGTGATTTGGGCGGCAAAGGCAGCCGGACTTATTGCTATCGATTCTCCATTTACCACCATCAGTGATTATGAAGGCCTAAGAAGAGAAGCTCAACTTGGGCGGGCGCAAGGTTTTGATGCGAAATATGTTTTGCACGAACGGCATATCGACATTGTCAATGAAGTTTTTGGCATTGGTAGAGAGCAACACCAAAAAGTTAGCGGCATAGTAGAGGAATATTATCGGAACGGAGAGGGGATGTATGTCCATCACAGTGGCACCCTGTTAGCCCCTCCTTTCGTTAAGAGTATGGAGCATGATCTGAATCGTAGATTGGTCAAAAAACTTCCGGAGACCTTCCATGCGATAACCGCTGTTTCATTGCCGAAGCAAGGGAAGGCCAACTTCTATGTGGGGCGAGTACTGGCACCTAACAACCACATGACGATAGATGAAGCCTGGGTAAGCCAGTGGAAGAGTCTCAGCTACAATTGCCAGCGCATAGAGAATGATGATGTATTCTCGCGTCAGTTGGGTTTTCGGCAGCGGCCAATTCCCTACCAGGCGATGATTCACTACGGTATTGCGCAAGTAGTCGACTGCTTTTCCAGCTATAGTAAATATCATCTGGGGATATTGAATGGTCGTCAGATCAGGCCGGCCTATTGTGGGGACACCTTTGCGGTGGAGATGTGCATTACTCTTATGCTGCCTAGCTCTAACGGGAAATATGTGGTGGTAGAGAGTATCATCAATATCAGTAATCAAAAGCAGGAACTGGTGATGCAAATGGGACGCCGATCCCTCTTCGATGCCTTCGAGCTACCGGAAACTTCAGCGCCAATTCCAGCCCGTTTTTTGGAAGTGCCGATCAGCGAAGAACAGCTTGCTATTGAGCAGCAAATTTTAGCAGTTCCTCCATTAGAAAATGTCCTGGCCGGCGATCAGCTACAAGACCCTATGCTAATCAAGCATGACGTTAGTAGCACTTTGGACTTGTCGCAGAGTAGTGCTTATTGCCATTTCTTCCGCAATGTACACCCGCTCCACGTCAACTATATTCGCTTTGATGAAGTGGCGATGAGTGGTGGTGTCGTCTTGCCGGTGGTGTGTGCTATTGTGAAGGCCGAACTAGGCTCTGTTTACTGGGAAGAATTGATACAAACTGCCCATCTGAATCCGGTAAAGAATGGAGATTTGGTAGGAGCTATGACCTACATTGTACAGCAGGAGCAAATAGCCGCGCATACGCTGGAGTTAACCCTCAGCACCTACGGTATTCGGAATTTGGATGTTCAGAACGATTTGGTTGATCTGCCTATACCTAAGGAGCTGTTTTTGCAGCAAAAGCTGAAGCCGAGTGCGATGGAACGTTTACTGGATCTTTCTTGTCCAAAGCTTTCGCGTAAGCTGGTGATCAGGGTGGATTGGAAAGTGCGAGTGGGGGTAAGTTAGGGCTGATAATTAGTCGTTAATACCGACAATGAGCTTACGATTTGCCCGGGTGACTGTCCCTTCAGCTGCCATTTCTGCGAAATAAATCTTATTATTGACATTGCACGCTAGTGTCAGTATTTGCTTGCCGGCGCTTGGGTGTGACTAGTACCAACGCTCGATTGTTATGATTCGGTTTAGCCTCCTTGCCGGCTTTACGCTATTTCTGCTTAGTGGGAGTAGCGTATTCGCCCAGAAATTACTGCGGCAGCCTCTCTCCATGTCCATCGAAAATGCCACTTCCTCGGAGGCATTGGACTACCTGGAAGAGACCTACGCTCTGCAAATCTTCTATAATCTAGATCAACTTCCGAAAACGGCAAGGACCTATGATTTCCAAGAGGCCCCATTGTCGACGGTTCTTGAGGAGGTGCTGCAAGGAACAGATCTATCCTATCTGGTTTATCGCGATCAGGCTATCGCCATCCTTCCTAAAAATCAAGTGACGTCTTTGGATTCCTATCGGGAACAATTCTATGCTGCGTTGGATGGTCGCTTGCAACAAGGCCAGGCCCCAGAAGAAGTCATTACTATTGGTGCCGATGCACCCAGCGCTGAGGGTGCCCAACCCAAAATAGTGGGCCGTTTGGCCGATGCTGCTACTGGCGAACCCATTATTGGAGCTACGGTATTCTGGCCAGATGTAGAGGATGGTACGGTCAGTGATAGTCGAGGGGTTTGGGAAATGAACTTACCTACGGGCCAGCATGATCTGCAGATCCAATATATCGGTTACGGTTCCTTTAGTCGTCGTTTTGATATCGTGGGAGATGGTTTTCTGGATATCAAATTGCGGCAAGAGGCTACGGATTTGGCTACCGTAATTGTCCTAGCGGAAGCCAATGATGATAATGTAAGCAGTACACAGGCTGGCTTGAGTACCTTCTCGGTGCGTCGGATTGAAGAGTTGCCAGCACTACTAGGTGAGGCCGATGTTGTACGTAGTGTATTGACTGCCGCTGGGGTAAGTTCTATTGGTGAAGGCTCGGTCGGATTTAATGTACGGGGTGGCGCCGTGGATCAAAACCTCATTCTGCAAGGTGAGAGTATACTGTTTAATGCGTCCCACGCATTGGGCTTTTTCTCGACCATCAATCCAGAAGTTATTAAAGATGTCTCTCTGTACAAGAGTATCCTGCCTGCGGAGTACGGTGGTCGCCTATCGTCGGTTCTGGCAGTGGATCTTCGAAGAGGAAATGATAAACAACTCCGATTGGCGGGAGGCTTAGGCCCCGTTACCGCAAAACTAAGTGCAGAGGGTCCTTTTGCAGACGGGCAGGGCACAGCTCTGTTGAGCTTGCGCGGTGCCTATTCTGATTGGATTTTGCGCCGAGCGAATGTACTGGAGGTTAGCCGCAGTGAAGCTGGCTTCTTTGACGGCAACTTGCTTTTGCATTATGATGTAACGGACGAGGATCAAATCAGTCTGAGTCTCTATCAGGCCAATGATAACTTTGTGTACAACCAGGAGTTTGGTTTTGACTACAGCACCAGCTCAGTAGAATTTGGTTATGATCGGCAGGTGAGAGATAATGTGAGTTCTGAGTTCAGTCTGGTAGCCAACCGACTGCGGAATACACGCACTAATATTTCAGGCCTGGGTGCCGGTGAAATCGAGAATGGAATCACCTACTACAAACTCAAGGAAGTAGTACGCCGCCAAGATGAAGACTGGGGGTGGAATGCGGGTGTGGAGGCTGTGTTGTACCGCGTGCCGGGGCAGACACAGGCACCAGTTGGTGCCATATCCACTTTGACTCCTCTAGAATTGGAAGATGAACGCGCTTGGGAAGCCGGCCTGTTCGGAGAAGTGAACTGGAACCTGACGGATGAGCTATCCCTTAATGCCGGCCTACGCCTGAATAGCTATCAATATATGGGCGCGCGAACGCTCCTGGACTATGAAGAGGAAGGTGTGTACGACTTATCGACCGTGGTGGATACCTTGCGTTTTGACCAAGGTAAAGTCATAGAAACGTATCGGACGCTGGAGCCACGATTGTCCGCTCGCTACCAGCTCGGCCCAGAACAATCGCTAAGAGCCGGTTACAGTCGCACCTCGCAGTTTGTAAATCAGGTGTTCAATACGGATACGCCTACGCCACAGAGTCAGTTTCAGCTCAGTACGCCTTATATCAAGCCGTTTTTGGCGCATAATTTCTCCTTGGGCTATTTCCGCAATTTCAATAAGAACCGTTGGGAAACATCGATTGAAGGTTTCTACCGGGCCATTGATCAATTGTGGGACTATCGCGATTTTGCGGTGCTCAATCTCAACCCTCATCTGGAGACAGAATTGCTCGAAGGTCAGGGCCGAGCTTACGGTGCAGAGTTCAGTGTTAAAGGCCGGAGTTTGCGCTTTGATGGACAACTCAGCTATACTTACTCTCGGACCGAGCGACAGGTGGCAGGTGTTAATCGAGGCGACTGGTACCCAAGTAACTTTGATCAGCCACATAACATCAATTTCGTCTTCAAATATCGGATTGATAAGCGCCAGTCGCTGACCGCCAATTTCATCTACGCAAGTGGCCGGCCGACTACTGCGCCTATCGTCAGCTACAATGCCAATGGAGTTATTGCTGTGCCGATTTATACGGAACGCAATCAGCTCCGTATTCCAAACTACCATCGCCTGGATGTTTCCTATAACATTGGTATGAACCGGAATAAGGAGAGAGGTTTCAAGACCAGTTGGGACTTTACGCTTTACAATGTGTATGCTCGTGAAAACCCTTTCTCCGTGTTCTATACGCAGCGCTTCAATCAACGGCGCGATTTTGTTGCCAACCGCCTGGCGGTCTTGGGTACTATCTTTCCTTCTGTTAGCTTCAACTTTGAGTGGTTATGAAAAAAATCTGCTTATACCTACTGCTAATCGGCGCCGTTCTCCATTGGACTGCCTGTTTGGATGAGATTGAAATTGACCCTGCACAACGCCCGGAAACAGGCTATGTGATTCAGGGAAAATTAATACCTGGGGAGCCCGCCTACGCGGAAGTTAAGGTGGAACGCATGTTTGTGTACACCAGTAATATTAATCAGGCAGTGCCAGATGCTGTGGTGACCCTGCAGAGTGAGGATGGTGATAGCTATACCTTTCAGCAGACACCATTAAATGGTATTTATCAGACGACCCTCAATCCTGCCGAGTTCGCAGTGGAGGTGGGTAAGGGCTATCGAGTAGAGGTGAGTTTGCCGGAGGGCGTCGAGATTATTTCCGATTGGGATCAAATCGTTGCGGCGCCGCCAACAGGGACTTTAGGGTGGCAGTTTGATGAAATCGAAACACAGAGTATTGATGGTGTAGTGTCGCGAATACCGGCTATCAGCTTCTTCATAGATACTCCATTGCGTAACGCTTTGGGGGAAAAGGCACAGTTGCGCTGGGACTTTATCGATGCTTACCGAATTACGGATGATTTATCGTTTATCTGCTACGTAGAAAACCCCTATCAGGCGGGTCGTGCGCTAATTCTAGATGGAACGACCGTTAGTGGTGATGCCGTGCAAAACTTCCCCCTGTTTAAGGATGTGATCGGTAAAAAACTAATAGAAGGCTACTATTTGACAGCCTACCAGCAAGCTCTAAGTCCGGAGTCTTTTCGCTATTGGAAGGAGATTGCTAGTCTACTAGAGCGGGAGGGTACTGTGTTTGATAATCCTGCCGGGCGTATTAGTACCAATTTGCGCAATACACAGGATTCCACAGCACTTGTGTTTGGTTACTTTTCGGCCTTTCAGCAAGATACAATCCGACTTTATATTTCGCCTGAAGACATGGGTAATCCAGCTTCCTACTGCCCGCGACCTTTCACCGGAGCACCGATGCCACCCGTGACGATTTGTAACAACTGCATTGATGGACTTGGTGCATCCTACGACAAGCCATTTTACTGGGAGGAATAGCATCTAGATTGCTCATGATTTTATCAAAATCGCTTAGCGCTTAATTCAATCGATATGATTTCCCTTGATCGCAAATACATCTTGCTTGGCATCTTCCTGGGGGTGCTTATTAGTGCCCAAGCTCAATTGGGGCGGAGCCTGCAGCCGTCGTGGATACATCTGGATAAAGCTTTTTATGTAGCCGGTGATCAGTTGGGTTTTCAGTTGTATTTAGCCCCGGAATTTGCTGGGGAGGATATCCTCGTACAGTCTATCCTCTTTGGAGCGAATGGCGAACCAGTGCTCTATAACTACTGGCGACAAGGGGAGGATCATGTACAAGGGCAGTTTGTCCTTCCGGAGCGTTTGCCGACAGGCTGGTATTATTTATCCCTCCGGGCATGGGATGAGTCGCGGTCAACAGAAAGGGTTTTACAACAAGCACCGTTAGCAATCTATAATGACCAAAGCCCGATAGGACCAGAGGCGGTGAGCCAAAGGGAGCCAGCGCGTGAAACAGCGGAAGTACAGATACCTGAGAAAGAATTGCGTATTGAAATAGCATCGCTGCCAGCGGGGTTGGCCCCGAATCAAGGTGTTGACTTGGATATAACCGTCACCGATAGGAGGGGGCGTCCGGTAAAAGCAAAATGTTCGGTGAGTATAAACGATTGGGGCCTACTAAGTACCTCACTGGCTATGGGTATGGATAATCTGCAGACGAGTGATTCTCTTCGAGTGGTCACACCTGACCGACTTAGTGGTCGATTTTATTGGCAGGGGGAAATATTAGGTGGTGACGGGCAACCCGCTAAGAATCAGACTTTCACACTGCAAGCAGGTCAGGAGCAACAGCAAATGGGGAGTGATGAGCGCGGTCGCTTCGTTTTTCAGTCCAACCAACGAATGGTTAATAGGCTCCAATTAGAAGGTGAAGGGCAGCAACAATTCCAGTTTCAACCTGCTAACGGCCGATTGGCTTTCGGTCGACTCTTCTATTCACCGGCGGCTTTTCGTTATTTGGAACTGAATCGCCAGCGCAAAGCCATTCGTGAGACAATGGGTAGTCGTAACACTTCGGCCACTAATGTGAATCTTGTGCTACCGTTCGGAGCCGAGCTGAGTTTGATGAATAATACGAGTGTGCAAGACCAGGGATGGCGTCTGGAAGAAAATGTGGACCTACCTGCGGCTAATGTGAGTGGATGGTTTCCTGCTTTAGAAACGACTGATGAGGGGCGCCTGCGCTTAAACTATAGTCATGGCTGGGAAAGAACGGCTTATCGGGTAGATATTGTAGCTCAGGATGAGCAAGGCCGGCGTGGTCGTCAGACATTGGTCTACCGAGTGCCTGCTAATTAATCAGACAGTACTTAATCAACTTCTTCGTAGTCGATGTACTCATCGTCATGAGAAGGCGTTTGTTGCTGGTTGTGGTTGTCGTGATGACTGTGACTAGCGGTGTCATCTCCAAGTGCAGGTTGTGCTATGAAGAAGCGATAGACGAAGTAGATTAGGGCGCCGGTAATTAGAAACTTTATCATAACAATACAACATTAATTGGTTTCGTGAGGTTGAGCTCTATCCCTTTGGGCTACGGTCAAAGATACCGTAAGATTATTTCCAAAACAAAGTCAGATGAAATTCGTGGATAAGCCTTGATTGTTAAGGGTTTAGGCTCAATAATGGTCTATGGATCGCCCTAATGCTGGCTTCTTTACTTAAGCTACCTATTAAGATGGCCAGCGACGGTAATATTTTCTTAGATTTGTGGTTTGTTTTAGAAACGATACCATATAACATATATGAAACGATTGTGAATTTATTTGATCCGCTGTTTTTGCAGGAATCAGATCAAGTAAATTCATGAGAGAGCATTGCGGTTACCTATATGCAGAAAATCATCTGCAACCTGCGTAACTGCTGATAATTTTTAAATACATGAAAGGTCTTCATCGCCTGACAGGTTGGATAGTTTTTGCCATTGCAGCCTTTGTCTATTTCCTCTCTGTTGAAAGAACCGGTAGTCTGTGGGATTGCGGAGAATTCATTCTAGGAGCGTATAAGCTTCAAGTTGTTCACCCTCCTGGTGCACCCCTGTTCTTATTGGTTGGTCGCCTGTTTACCTGGGTGGCAGAATTGGTCAGTGATAACCCTGAGGATATTGCGTTTTCCGTAAATATGATGTCTGGCCTATGTACTGCTTTTGCAGCGGCCTTCATTGCATGGGTGACTATCCATTTGGGTAAATTTTCCTTGGTTGGACGCGATGGTGAAACCGACTCTGCTCAAGACCTTGCCCTTGCGGGAGGTGGATTAGTCGCTGGCTTGGCGACTGCCTTCGCTACTTCTATTTGGTTCTCAGCGGTAGAAGGCGAGGTATACGCGATGTCCACTATGTTTACTGCCCTAACTCTCTGGGCAACGATCAAGTGGTACGTTTTGCCAGATGAACCAGATAGCGATCGTTGGTTGATCTTTGCGGTGTACGCTGCGGGACTTTCCATTGGAGTGCACTTGCTGAGTATGCTGACATTCCCTGCGCTAGCATTGTTCTACTACTTCAAGAAATACAAAGAGACTAACTTCCGTGGAATGGTGATTGCTGCCGGTATCGGTGTGGCTGCCATTGTACTTATCCAGAAGTTTATCATTGTTGGTATTCCTACCCTTTGGACTTGGATGGAATTATTGATGGTGAATGATTTTGGTTTGCCACCACATTCTGGCATCATTCCTACTTTGTTGATTGTTGGGGCGGTCTTGGTCTTTGGTATCCGCTTTGCCCATCAGCGCAAGCATGCCATGCTGCAGCAAATCATTGTAGCGATGACATTGGTGGTCATTGGCTTTAGCACTATTGGTGTTGTTGTACTACGTGCTAATGCGGCTACTCCGGTCAATATGAATAACCCTAGCGATGCTATGCGCTTATTGCCTTACCTCAACCGTGAGCAATATGGTGAGCGTCCACTTCTACGTGGTCCTGACTTTGATGTAGATCCTAACTCTCGTACTACTGATGTTACGGATCGTTACGGTTTGGTGGGAGATCGCTACGAAAAGACCGACTACAAAATTTCAGTTGATTATCCTACGCGCTCTAAGCGCTTCTTCCCTCGTATGGGAGATAATACCCTAGGACGTCCACGCTTGTATAAGCAGTGGATGGGACTCAACCCTGATCAGGGAACGCCTGGAGGTAGGCCAAGTGTTGGAGATAACTTCTCCTTCTTCGTCCGCTATCAAATTGGATGGATGTACTGGCGTTACTTTATGTGGAACTTCTCCGGCCGACAAAATGGCCAGCAAGGTTTCTACGATTGGGATGAGAGCGCTGGTAATTGGATAACGGGTATCAGCTTCTTAGATGAAATGCGTTTGGGTGACCAAAGCGCCTTGCCGGAGAAAATGAAGAATGATCCTTCCCGCAATGTTTACTACATGCTGCCATTCCTGTTTGGATTGTTAGGCTTGTTCTGGCATTCGCAACAGCGACCCAATGACTTCATGGGGCTCCTGGCGCTATTTATCATTACGGGATTAGGAATTATAGTCTACTCGAACCAGCCTCCCAATGAACCCCGGGAGCGAGATTATGTACTGGCGGGCTCGATATTTACCTACTGTATATGGATAGGGATGGCGGTGCCGGCCTTGTTCCAGATGCTGGTGAGTCGAGTCGGTACGAGTAGGTCTGTGAGTGCTATTGGTGCTGGTGTGCTAGTATTGATTGCACCACTACTTATGGGCTTCCAGAACTTTGATGATCACACCCGTGCTGACCATAGCGGAGCTCGTGACTATGCTAACAACTTCCTCAATTCACTGGAGCCAAACTCCATCATATTCACCTACGGTGATAACGATACTTATCCACTTTGGTATGCTCAGGAGGTAGAAGGTATTCGCACAGATGTACGTGTAGTCAACTTGAGTTTGATTGCGGTAGACTGGTACATTGATCTGCTACGCAGGAAGGTGAACGACTCGGCACCGATCAAGATGAGTATTCCTCGGGAAAAACTCCGAGGTAAACTTCGAAATCAAGTATTCTACTTTAACCAAACGGGCCAGGACCGCCCAATGAGCTTGCAGAACTTTGTACGCTTTATTGGTGAGGACAATCCTTTGTCTAGTCAGAGTGGTCGTGTGATCGAAGCCCACTACCCAACTACGCGAGTAGTAATTCCAGTGGATAAGCAGGAGGTGCTTCGTACTGGTACGGTAACGCAAGCAGATACGGCTAACATTGTACCAGGGATTCCGGTACAGGTAAATGGCACACAGTTGTTGAAGGATGAGATTGCCATTTTGGATATCATCGCTTCGAACCTATGGGAGCGTCCAATTTATTTTGCAGTGACGGCTCGTATGGAGAAGCTCTTCGGAATGCAGGATTTCATGCAGCTTGAAGGTTTGGCCTTGCGCTTGGTTCCGGTTAGATCACAAAGTGAAAACAACGTTTACGGTTTGCTAGGTAGTGGCCGAGTAAACACCGATGCGATGTTCGAAAACATCACTACAAAGTGGCGTTGGGGTAACTTCGATAAAGAAGATACTTACGTAGCTCATAGCTATGGTCCAAGTGTGCAAAGTATGCAGTTTGCTATGCAGCGTGCTTCTTTAGCTTTGCTACAAAAAGGAGAGAACCAGCGTGCTGTTGAAATGGTGGATCAATATTTTGAGGCCTTCCCGGATATGAACTTCGAGCACGGAATTCATGCGGCTTACATGCTTGGAGTGTACTCACAAGCTGATGCTTATGATAAAGCTAAGCCTCATATGCAGGTACTAGCTCGTAATATCGAAGACCGCCTGAACTATTACATCACTTTGCCGGATGATATTTTGCAGTTGAGCTACGGTACCGACTTCCAGGCTGCAATCGCAGTGGCGGATCGTTTGGTGGCTTATGCTAACCGAGCAGGTGATACCGCCTATGCTAAGGAGTTGCAGATTGCCTTCGGCGACTTCTTGCAACCGCAGTTGCCTCCACCAGGAGAGTTGCCAGTGCCACTAGATGGACCAAGCACTCCTAGTGCGCCAACTCCTCCACCATCGTCAGGAGATGGGCCTCCGGTTGAGGTTTCTAGTCCAGAGGCTCCAACTGGTAATCAATAATACGCTACAGTTCCCGAATCGATACCGGTTCGGGAACTGTTGTTTTTACCCGTATCCAACTAAAAATCGCGATTCTATTTCTGCGCAATATCAAGAATTATGCCTGCCAAAAACTTGTACGATCATATTCAGGAGGCCGTAGGTTTTCTTCAAACAAAATCCTCACTTAAGCCTCGCTTTGGTTTGATTTTAGGCACCGGCCTAAGTGGCCTAGCGGATGAGATTGAGCAAGCAGTTAGCATCGCTTATGAAGACATTCCGCATTTTCCTGTGTCGACGGTAGAAAGCCATCGCGGTACACTCATCTTCGGATTGTTGGCGGGCATTCCAGTGGTAGCCATGGCTGGGCGCTTTCACTACTATGAAGGGTATAGTATGGAGGAGGTTACTTTCCCGGTGCGTGTGCTGAAGTTCCTTGGTATTGAACGGCTAATTATTTCTAATGCTTCCGGAAGTGTCAACGCTGATATTGAAGCTGGAGATATCGTTTTTGTTCGGGACCATATTAACCATATGGGGGCTAACCCGCTGCGTGGCTATAATGACGAACGCCTAGGGCCACGCTTTCCAGATATGCTGCACACCTATGATCGCAAGCTTAATGCCCAAGCCTTAGCGTTAGCGAAGCAGCACCAGATACCAGCACACGAAGGTGTTTACCTGGGCCTGCAGGGGCCAAACCTGGAAACGCCAGCAGAGTATGAAGCATTTCATCACCTGGGAGCAGACCTAATTGGGATGTCTACCGTGCCCGAAGTACTAGTGGCCAAGCATATGTCCTTGCCCATATTCGTAGTGTCGGTCGTTTCCAATAAATGCTATCCCATTGAGGAAATACAGGAAACTACGGTAGAGGCGGTAATAGAAATGGTTGGCCGAGTTACGCCGAAGGTGCAGGCCTTGGTCAAGGAACTGCTGAAAAGCTGGTAAAAAAATAATGGGTAGAAGGACATTTACCCTTCTACCCGCTACCGTACAGCTTGATCTCAATATTTCGCTAAAACCGAAATCCTACAGAAGCTTGGATCGAGATGTTCTGATCAATATCATCACGTGTTTCATATCGGTTGCCAGGAGCTAGCGATACCTGGCTAACATCTTGCGACTCATTAGTGATGTCCGTCAAGCCATAGTTAGCACGTACGCCGACGTAAAGCCCCTGATTCATGAAGAACAGGAGGCCTGCATTTAGTCCCAAGTCTAAGGTCTTATATTTCTTGTCCGTGTTATCAGCTGCCTCATAATAGGCGTTGATGTTGCTTGGTTGGATAACATCAGGGATGGTATTCAAAGTCACAGCGCTACCCTGGATTACAGCATCCAAGCCTTGCTCGTCGCTGTAGTAGGCGTGCTCCACACCCGTTGTGAATTCAGCAATTGGGCTACCGGCTTGAGTGGCACCAGAGAAAGTGATACCACCACTTCCTGTGCTACCTACTAAGATTCCGGCATTTACACCAGCCTCTAGTTCAAAAGGGCCAATTTTGTAATAGACCATCAACGGGATGTCGATGTAAGAGTTTGCTATACTGATATCGCTCCGGCGGTTGCCAACAGCATAAATGGGCGTGCCAGTGCTGCTGCGATAAAAAGTAAAGTAAGAAGGACCGTCATAAGAATACTGAGTACCCTTTTGGCTATACATCAATTCTGCTTTGATACCGAACAAATCTGTTACGGTATACACGAAAGACGCTCCAATATGGAAGCCGGTATTGGTGGAGAATACCTCATCAGCAGATTCCTCATCGCCGATGATATTATTGAAGTTAAGTCCGGCTTTGAAGCCACCAGAGAATTCGCCTTGGGCAAATGCTGTGCCGAAGCCAGCCAATAGTACTAAGGTCAGGATGAAGTACCGCATAAGTTGATTCTGTTTGAAACGAAGGCGCAAGATACGCCGCGTGGACGAAATTTTGAATAATTCCGTTCAATGACTAAAGAACCTTCCGGAGTAGGATTCGGTTGGTCATGACATCACCTTTTTCTTTAAAGCCCACAACATTAAAGCCTCGCTTGAGCGCAAAAAGAAGCATGTTCTTGTGTTGGTTGCGCGTTTTAAACGTCACGCTTTTATAGCCTTGTTTACGGGCCCACTCCTCCTGTTTCTGAGCTAGCCGTAAGGCAATATTCCGTCTGCGATAACTTGGCAAAACACCACCCATCCAGGAATAAAATGTGCCATCTCTTTCGTAACCAACTTTGAAGCCGACGGGGCGAGTACCATCAAATGCGACCAGAATAAGGTGCGGCGTATCCTTGAGTCGTTTTTCGTATTCGGCGGCTTCGGGAGGATTTTGAAATTCAGGAATGCGTTTAGAGGTCGCCACTGCTGTAGCAATATCAGAAACAGAAATAACCGGATTGGCCATGTGGAAGGAGTGTAGTATCCCCAAATGTAGGGCTTATTGTTGTAAGCAGCCTACTAAAAAGGTGCGGATATCTGCAGATAATCGCTCTAAGTCCTTATGGCGGGTGTACATCATATGACCACCTTCGTAATACTTCATTTCTACTCGATCCATCTGAATGCCATGACGCTGAAAAGTGTATTCGGCATCAAAGAATGGAGTAACCAAATCGTAGTAGCCATTTGCAACCATCACTTGGAGTGCTTGGTTTTGGCGCATTGCCCAACTCAGGTGAGGTGCTGTATTGACGTAGGAAGGTTCCCAGGTGCGCCCCTGAGGCACAGGGCGCCAGTTCCATTTAGGATAAATAGCTCGGTTTGAGGTAAGGTAGGGGCGATCCATTTCGATCTCCAAGTGCTTACTCATGTGCTCATGTAGACTAGCAGTGTAGGCACTGGAGATGGAAGCACTGGCGGCGTCACTATGCGTAGGTTGGGCCGCCGTTTGGTCGTATTCTGTAATGGTGTACCGGCTGTCAAGTCCGCCAACGGTCAGTCCTTTATCACGCAAAAGTTCCTTGCGGAAACGTGGAGCAGTTACCCGAAGGTTGGCTCGCATAATGTAATCTTTGTCGAGGCCTGTAAAGTAGGCCAAACGCTCAGCAATTTCTTGCTTGCGATTGTCATCCAATAAGCTGCCTCGCAAAAGTGCTGAGGCATATTCGTCATAAGCGAAATCGCGTGATTCCTGCACAAAAGCATCCAGTTCTTTGCCTTGTCCTGCTTTGCCATGATACCAGGCGGTAGCGCTCATGGTAGGCAAGTACGTGAGGAAGGCAATCAGGTTGTCGGGGACTGGCGTAGAACCTGTATAATCCAATGCTTGCGAAATAAGAACCAGGCCATTTAACGCCATGTCTTGACCACCCTGGTGCAAGGCGCGTGCTACACCCGCAGCACGAGTGGTGCCGAAGCTTTCCCCCGCAATGAATTTCGGAGCATTCCAGCGCTGATGCTTACTGACCCACAGACGAATGAAGCGCGCAATGGATTCCGCATCTTCATTTAAGCCCCAAAAGTCGCTTTCCTTGCCAGCTTCCATTACCACGCTGTAGCCGGTGCCCACCGGATCAACGAAAACCAAATCTGCCAGGTCAAGAAGGCCGTAAGGGTTGTCGATGATCGGATAAGGGGCAGCGCCGTCATCCTCATCTGCTTCACTGGCTACCTGTGCTAGTTTAGGGCCAAAGAGTCCCATGTGCAACCATACTGAAGCAGAGCCAGGTCCTCCATTGAAAATAAACATCACAGGACGATCCGACGACTTCATTCCATCATCCAGAAAGTAGCTAGTCGACCAAATGCTGGCTTGTGGTTTTCCCTCGTCATTCATGAGGAATGTCTCTTCCGCAACGGCGGTATAACTACTTATTCCTTCGCCAAAATTAGTTTGGTGTTGGGTGACAAAACGCTTGGGCGTCATGTCTTGCGCACTTACTTGAAAAACGACACAGAGGAGTAGAAGAATACGGATGCTGGAAGTCATGGAAGAAGATCTTAATTGAGGATTGTAGAATGTGTTTGATGTCTAAGAGTTGGCTATGCCGCTTCGCCTCCTTCAGGGCCATAGAAGAAGACCCAGACGACTAAGTCATCCGTGAAATCTTCAAAGCGATGCTCAATTCCAGCTTTGGCGAATAAGAAGTCGCCAGCTTGAAATGGCATACGATTACTGTCAAGTAAGAAGGTGCCGCTCCCAGAAACTACTACGTAGATCTCGTCACGGGAGTGTGGTTGCTGCAAGTCTACTTTGTCGGGTTTGTAGAGCTCTACAGATAAGGTCCCGTGCTTGAATAATTCTATAAATGGACTGTCTTGCTGCTGGAGTTTTGACAGTGCTTCGGATACGGTGATTTGCATATTACATCGGTTTAAAGGGGTTTGCATTTTTCACGCAGCCAGCTTAACTCGGCCTCGTCGCTCAATAGTGGTGATACATCATCCCAAACCTTTTGATGGTAATCATTGAGCCAAATTTTTTCCATTTCTGTGAGGATTGATTGGTCGATTAAGGTTTGATCGATTGGGAAGAGCGTTAATTCTTCAAACTGGAGGAATTCGCCGTAGGGCGTTTCCGCTCCGGCTACACAAAGAATTAAGTTTTCGATGCGAATTCCATAGTGGTCGGTGCGGTAAAAGCCAGGTTCATTGGAAGTGACCATGCCAGGGGCAAATGCCGTTCGCCCTCGACTGGTAACAGCGCTTGTTGCAAAGCCCTGCGGCCCTTCATGTACATTCAAGAAGAAGCCTACTCCGTGGCCTGTGCCGTGGCCATAATTAAGGCCGTCTTGCCAGAGAAATTGTCGAGCAAGCGTGTCAAGCTGAGCCCCACCGGTGCCTTTAGGGAATTTGGCAGTGCTTAGTGCGATCATGCCTTTGAGCACAAGGGTATAATGTCGACATTCCTCGGCAGTTGGTTCGCCGAGAGCAACAGTCCGGGTAATATCAGTGGTTCCATCCAGGTACTGGCCGCCGCTGTCCAGCAATAGAATGCCTTCCGCTTGTATTGTGGCACAGCTTCCTTCTTCTGCTCGGTAGTGCACAATGGCACCATTGCCACGGTAACCCACAATTGCGCCGAAACTCTCGCCGTAGTAACCTGCAAGTTCACTGCGATATTGGGCTAGTTGTGTAGCTACCTCTGTTTCAGGCACACCGCGTTTCTGCAGTTCACCTTCTAGCCAGCGGTAAAGTCGTAGTAAGGCTACTGCATCCTTTCGCATCACTTGGCGGTAGTGTGCAATTTCAGTTTCATTCTTAATCGCCTTCATTGCAGTGACCGGGCTGCCTAATTCTTTAAGGTCTTTGCTACCCAGTAACTCGTAGTGGAAGAAACTTAGGCCTGCTGGATCGATGGCCAACTGCTTGGAAGATGGGAAACTGCTTAGAGCCTCTTCAACAGCAGCATAGTCTTCAATGTGCACGCCGGCCTTGTCCATGGTACTGGCCATTGTTGAGTCAATGCGATCTTTTCCGACAAACCAGTGTGCCGTGTCTGTACCAATAAGTAGGTAGCTCAGACAAACCGGATTATAGTCAACGTCGCTAGCACGAACGTTGAGGGTCCAGACTATATCGTCCAGGGCGGTGAGCAATACAGCGTCGGCAGACTGTTCTTTGAGCCAAGTACGAATGCGGCCAATTTTATCTTCCCGACTTGCTCCTGCGTATTCAACAGAGAAGTCGAAAACTTCACTTTCTGGCATGCCTGGACGATCTTTCCAGATGCTGCCAGCCAGGTCGTGGCGCGCTTCTAGTCTAATGCCCTTGGGCTGTAATTTGCGTTTCAGTAAACGGGCCTGCGCCAGCGAAACTACCCGCCCATCAAAGCCAAGACGATCGCCGGTCTGTAAGTTGTTCGCTAGCCAATCTACGTGCTCCGGAGCATGCGGGATACCCTGCTTCATGAGTTCCACACCGGAACCAGCTAACTGCTGTTCACCTTGGATGAAGTAACGAGAATCCGTCCAAAGTCCGGCATGATCTTGGGTAACCAGAAGGGTGCCTGCTGAGCCGGTAAAGCCTGAAAGCCAGGAACGTGTTTCCCATCGTGGGGCTACGTATTCACTTTGATGCGGATCGCTACTGGGAATCAAAAAAGCAGCTAGTTGGTGGTGGGACATCGCCGCGCGCAAGGCGCTCAGTTTTTCCGAAGTCTTGGTCATGGACACACTTGATTTTATCGTGCTTAGGAAGGGTTTAAAAGTACTGAACTTTGACCAAAACCAGGAGAGTCAATTGTTTTAACACAGGTGTAAAACGCTATGGCTGAACTACATCAATCAAAAATCGTTCCATTTTTTAAACAAAACTTGCGCGCCGCCGTAAACAAGTGTAATTTACGCATCCCTATTTAAGGCAACGGTACCCTAACAAAGGCCACAATGCTCAAACAGACGATCAGTCAAAAGTTGCTCCAAAAGCTGTCGCCTCAGCAGATTCAGCTCATGAAACTGCTGCAGGTGCCTACCGTGAATTTGGAGCAACGGATCAAGGAAGAGCTGGAGGCCAATCCTGCCCTCGAAGAGGGTGCCGAGCGGGAAGATCCAATTCTAGATGATGTTGATCAAGGTGAAGATGTAGGTGAAGAAGCGTTTGAATTGGATGAATATCTGCAAGATTATATTGACGAAGATCCCTCTTCGTACAAGTTGCGTTCCGATAATTATAGTAGCGACGAAGAAGACAAGCAGGTGCCGATAGCGGTGGAGGAGAGTTTCCATGATTATCTGGAGCAGCAGCTCGGACTGTTGCGTCTGGATAGCGAAGAGGAGTACACCATCGCTCGACAAATCATTGGTAGTATCGATGAAGATGGCTACTTGCGGAGAACTCCCGTGGCTATCCTGGATGATCTGATGTTCTCGCAGAATATTTTCACTGAAGAAGGGAAAATCAGAGAATTGTTGGAGCGTATTCAACGCTTTGAGCCTGCGGGAGTCGGGGCTCGCGACCTCCAGGAGTGCTTGCTCTTGCAATTGGAACTTAAACTAGAGGACGTCGAAGATCTGGATGATGAAGAGCTACTTAACCTAAAGCGTGCTCGTTTCATTTTGCGCAAGCATTTTGATGCTTTTACAAAGAAACATTACGATAAGCTGCAAAAGCAGTTGGACCTCAGTCAAGAGGAGTTACGGGACGCCATTGGTGAAATTCTGAAGCTTAATCCTAAGCCAGCCAGTGGATACAGTAGTGGCAATCAGCGGTCGGCCCAATATGTTACGCCAGACTTTTTTATCTACACTCGAGAAGGAGAGTTGGAACTGGAATTGAATGCGCGTAACGCACCAGATTTACGAGTGAACGACCAGTATCGGGATATGCTGAAATCCTACCGGAATAGCAGCAGAAAGGGAAAAAGCAATCGAGAACAAAAAGAGGCAGTGGTCTTCATTAAGCAGAAGATCGACTCGGCGAAATGGTTTATTGATGCTATCCGGCAGCGCCAACAGACGATGTACAACACCATGTACACGATCATGCAGTACCAGTATGATTTCTTCCGCACTGGTGATATGAAACGCTTGAAGCCGATGATCCTAAAGGATATCGCGGATATTACCGGGCTGGACATATCCACTATCTCTCGTGTTGCCAATAGCAAGTTTGTCCAAACAGAGTTTGGTACCTTCCGCCTTAAGGAATTCTTCTCTGAAAGTTTGAGTACCACCGATGGAGAAGATGTTTCAACTACCGAGGTGAAGAACGTGCTCAAGGATATCATCGATGCGGAGAATAAGACCAAGCCGCTTAGTGATCAGAAGTTGATGGATCTATTGCGCGAGAAAGGCTACGATATTGCCCGTCGTACGGTGGCCAAGTACCGGGAACATTTGGGTATTCCGGTAGCGCGTCTGCGCAAAGAGCTTTAATAAGTGGGATGGTTTGAAGGTTAGTTGGTTGTGTTAGTGTATGTAGTTGACGTGTATACTTATTCTTTCCCATTTTCATTTCCTCTGCATTCCCATTCTTTTCCGATCTTGGCAGGAAAACTCCCTTTCATGGCTGCCAAGCTACACTACGAAGCTGATGTTATTATTGTTGGAGCCGGCCTTGCTGGTATTATTACTGCTATCGAGCTACTGGACGCCGGTAAGCGTGTACTCCTTATTGACCGAGATGTAGAAAAAGAACTAGGTGGCCTAGCCAAATGGGCTTTTGGCGGGATGTTCTTTGTAGATACCAAGCACCAGCGACGAAACGGAATCAAGGATAGTGTTGACCTGGCTATGCGCGATTGGTTTGCCTTTGCCGACTTTGCCGAAGATGAGCATTGGGGTAAGAAGTGGGCGGAGCAGTACATTCATCTCTGCACGGACCACGGATACCACTGGCTACGCAAGAACGGGCTTGACTTCTTTCGCGTACTCAATTGGGCAGAGCGCGGCCTTAATAATGACGGTAACTCTGTACCTCGGTTTCATATGGTCTGGGGTACGGGTTGGGAGCTTACTCAGGTGTTTAACCGCAAGTTGTTAGGCCATAAGAACCGACACCTACTGCAAATCCAGTACGAGCATCGAGTACTCGAACTTTTAGGTAATGCAGATGGCGTGAGTGGGGTGCGCGGCCGCCTGGAAGGAGGTGATGAAGAGTTTACGGCCGAAGGAGGGATTGTAGTGGTAGCTACTGGTGGAATCAACGGCAATATTCAGAAGGTTAAGGAGAATTGGTATCCTACTTGGGGGACACCTCCGGAGGTCATTCTCAATGGTGCACATAAGTATGCTCTGGGCGATATGCATGATGCTACTACTGCGATAAAAGGTAGTGTAGTCAATCTGGATAAGCAATGGAATTATGCGGCAGGTATCCACCACTATTCACCCCGCAAAGAAGGGCACGGGCTAAGCCTTGTACCGTGTAAGACTGCGCTTTGGCTCAACTATCGGGGAGAGCGTATGGGACCAGAGCCGCTCATCACGGCTTATGATACACGTTATCTGGTGGAGCGTATATGTCAAGAAGAGAAGAAATACAGTTGGCAAGTACTCAACTATGGCATCATGCTGAAGGAATTTGCCATCTCAGGCTCTGAGCATAATTCAGCTTTTAGGGATAAGAAGTTTTTCCAGGTTTTAAAGACAGTACTATTAGGGAACAAGCCTTTAGTCAGCAAGATTATTGATGAGTGCAAGGATGTAGTGATAGCTGATACGCTGGAGGAATTAGTGGATAAGATGAATGCCCTGGAGGGAAGTGATGATGTTCAATTGAGTGCGGTTAAAGAAGCCGTAGCTGCCTACGATCGCAGTATTGAAAAAGGTCCTCCATATGCTGATAAGCAGCAGCAGCGGATTCAGCATGCACGGCAATGGCGAGGCGATAAAGCCCGAACCTCAAATATGGTACGCATTGGCGACTCTAAGAAAGGGCCCTTTGTGGCGATTCGGGAGTTTATCCTTTCACGTAAAAGCTTGGGGGGAATCCAGACCGATTTGCAAGGCCGTGTGCTCACAGAGAAAAATGTGCAGGGCGATCAAACGGCAATACCTGGACTGTATGCAGTAGGTGAAGCGGCGGGTTTTGGTGGTGGTGGCATACACGGGCACCGCTCCTTGGAGGGGACATTTCTCGGTGGCTGCGTGGTTACTGCTCGAGTGACGGCGGCGGCAATTCTGGATAAGAAACTAAGCTAGGGGCTATGCCTAAGTTTGAGGTAAAGGTTGCATTGCGAATGCCAACTCGTGCTAATCTAACGCTTGGTGGTAATATTCTTGATGGTACCATTTCTATAGGTGATAAAGCAGTGTTTCGCTACGGTGCTGAAGATGTCCAACTGGAAATTGTCGACCTAGGAGCCATTGATCACAATATTGGTCGGCCAGATTTTTTCTCCTTAGTTGCCTTGGTGTTTGCGGATGAAGAGGAAGTGTTTGATCCTGACAAAATCTTGGAGCAAGAGATTGTGATATTCACAGAATAGAAGGATCAAATGGGAGGGTTTAGACGAGCAGTGTTAGGGATATGTTATTTTCTCTGTTAAGGTGGACTTTTCATCGTGCTCGATAGTTGAATAAGTAGACTTGTTTACGCGCTATCAGACCGAACTTTACTAAGCCCTCTCTCGCATGAAAAACTTGACTATTCTTTGGCTACTACTAGTTGCCCTAACTCCACTTTTTGCTCAACCGTTGTGGACTTGCGATGGAACGACCATCATCATGATTGATGGAGACTTCTACCTGAATCGAACACAGATTGGGGATGCTGAAATTAATCTTGAACCCCTTCCAGTACCAAATGCCGGTAACATCAACGGCATCGCCTACAGACGCACGGATAATTGCATTTATGGCGCTGATATGAATTTGGATGGGACAGGTCGCCTATTTCGGTTAACGCCCGACGGCGAATATGAAATAATATCCACCATTACGAATACAGATTTTAATGGAGGCTTTATTTCCGCAACCTTTTCTTATGATGATCGCTATCTGATCCTATCGCTTGGTCCCGGATTGTATAAGATTGATGTAGATAATCTACAGGCTCCGCTGGAAATGGTACCGTACGCAGACGGTGAAATACACCCTTTTGCAGACATTGCTTTGGATGTGTATACCGGGAAAATCCATGGCTTTGACTTGTTCAGGGAGCGTTTTGTGAAGATAGATCCTAATAGTGGTGCCATAGAGGATATCTATCAATTAGATCCTGTAAGGACGATCTTTAGTGTTCCAGGTCTAAGCTTTGAGTATAATCAATTGGCTATTGGTCTGCACGGGAATAATGGTTTGTTGATCATGAGTTTCTTCCACCCAGAAACGAAAAGTCTGCTTTGGGATGCGGTGCTAGAAAATCCGGGTGCGGCTGATTTAGATGCTTGCTCTTGCCTAGATTTTGATGTGGCGCTGCTACAAACGATTAGTCAAGATACTGTACAGCATTGCCAAACTATGCTAGCCACCATTCTATTGTCAAATCGCGGCGAAGCCAGTATTCCAGGTAGCCCATTTACGCTGGTTGATAGTTTTCCGCCGGGGGTAACCATTGATGATGTCATCTATAATCCGTACGGAGGTACTGTGTCAGGGCTAGGGACCAACCAGTTGTTGATCGAAGATTTCGAACCTAAGTTTGGGGTAGACAGCATTATTGTGCGCTTGGCTGTAAGCGAGGCCGCTGAATTGGGGGTACATAGTGTTCAGGTAGAATTGTCCGGATTTTTAGATGAATTAAATTACCCGGAGGGGAAGTTGCTATCGGACAACCCTAAAACCTATTCCACTGAGGCGGACCCAACACCTTTCTTTGTTCAAGCTGATGATCGCCTTCCTCCTCTAGAACAAGCCTTGTTTTATCGTTGTCCGGATAAAAGCGTTATGTTGAATCCGTTTGCGGAATGGTCTGGATATGATATTTGGTGGGATGATGGAAGTACCGAAGAGGAGCAGATTGTTGATGCAGCAGGCGTGTACGGGCTAACGGTAACAGATTTGTGTAATACTTATGAAGTAGACGTGGTGGTACAGGACGTCTATTTGGATATTGATCTAGGAACGGACCAAACCATTCCGCTGACATCAGAGGCCTCTGTTGAAGCGATCATTGATAGCGATTTTCCAGTCCAGCAGTACCAATGGTATGTGGATGATGCACTTGAAGAGAATTGTGAACAGGAGGTGTGTGATACATATAATTTTACGCCATCGCAGACGAGTTGGGTGGAGCTAATTGTGACGGAAGAGAATGGCTGTATAGCGAGTGATCGCGTGCGAATTCACCCCAAACTGGCACTGTTTACACCTAATGCTTTTTCGCCAAATGGCGATGGTGCGAATGACCATTTTTATTTCCAAGCGCCTAATCCCCTAATCTATTTTGATTTTCAAGTTTTTGATCGCTGGGGAGGTTTGATTTTCATGGATGAGTTTGGTCTGACAAACGATCCTGCTGAGGGTTGGGATGGTACTTTTCAAGGAGAACCGCTAGAAACTGGAATTTACATCTGGAAGATTAGGCTGGAGGTTAATGGAGAGCCGTATACAACTGCTGGAGAGGTAATGCTGGTTCGCTAGTTTACTGCCCGTTTAGGTGGAGCATGTACTTAAATGGGTCAAACAACTGCCTTCCCTGGAAAGTGACTTTAATGGGCCCCCAACATTCATTAGCAGGAAGAGAACGCATGCCTAACAGATCATCATCTCCAATTAAACTATCCAGTTTGGGATGGTCAAAATTTCGAGGAAATCCTTGCTGTTGAACGGCCTTGCTACAGTGATCCACTACGCTATCGGATAGTGCATTTTCATCCAATTCGATTAAGAAAAAACTAAGCCGGTCTGTTGCTTGTAGATCATTGAATTGTAGATCAAGGGCATGAGAACGAATCGACTTGCTGAACGGTAAAAGTGAGCTTGATTTGATCTTGTGAATTGTGGAGTCATTACTCAGAAAGCAGAAGAGATAGATCTCGTCTTCTTGAGTAGACAGGCGACTCATATTTTCGCTTAAATCTTCTACCTTCAAGCTATCAACACGGATGGACGTAACGTTTCTTGGAGCAGATAATTCCTTGGTTTGTGGGTTGCCACATCCGGCAATAATGAGTAGTGAGAGGGAGGCAAACGTCCATTTAAATCGAGACATAAATAGGGGTTTAGTGACTGCTACCTACTCCTAAATATTGAAAAGCATATTGATTCTTGGGTAGATTATACCGACCTTTCTTTTGCTATGAAAAATCCGCTGCTTCATTCTCCCCGTAGGCGCATTCTCAAGGCTTACGGTGTTTTCTTCCGAGTTGCTTTTAGCTATCTCTGGTTGTTCTTCTGCAAACGGCTATTCGGCCAGTCCTACTTTGATCAGCGAATTATGGCGCTCCATTTGCGAAATGCCAAGCGCGTCAAGGCAGCTATATTAAAGCTACAAGGGCTTTTCATTAAGGTAGGCCAATTGCTATCTATTCTTACCAATTTTTTACCGGAAGCTTTTCAAGAGCCATTGGAAAGTTTGCAAGATCAGGTACCTGCACGGCCATATGAGCAGGTGCGGCATCGGATTGTAGCGGAATTGGGAAAAGAACCAGAGGAATTATTTGCCTCATTTAACAAGGAACCCCTAGCGGCTGCTTCAATTGGGCAAGTACACCGGGCCACACTCGCGGATGGAACCGAAGTAGTAGTAAAGGTGCAACACCTAAATATTGAGGCTGTAGCACAGCTGGATCTGCGAATCATCCAACTGATGCAATCATTAATTAGCTGGTGGTTCAAGATTAAAGGGATGGATCACATGTACACGCAGGTCCGACAAATGATTGAGGAGGAGTTAGATTTTTCTGCGGAGGCAAAATCGATGCAACAGATCGCTGTTAATTTGAAGGATGAAGAAGGAATTGTAGTCCCGGATGTGCATATTGAATATAGCAGCAAGCGTGTACTAACCAGCACGTGGAAGGCCGGTGTGAAGATTAGTAACCTGCAGCAGTTACAAGCCTGGGGGCTGGATCAAGAGGCGATAACTCGGTGCCTCTTAGAAGCGTATAGTAGAATGGTGTTTAGAGATGGGCTGTACCATGCCGATCCTCATCCGGGCAACATATTAGTGCAAGAGGACGGCACGCTGGTCCTACTTGATTTTGGGGCAGTAGCTCGTCTCCAGCCAGCTATGCGCGAAGGCTTATCAGAGCTCATTGAGGCTGCGGTTAAAAATGATGTTGGAGCTATGGTAGAGGCCTCTCGTAAAATGGGTTTCTTGGCTCCAGGCCGGGAGGCCGAGTTGATGGCCGAACAGATGATCGATGCATTGCGGACATTCCTTCAACAAGAGATGAAGTTGGAGGGACTCAATTTCAAAGAAATAGAAGTGGACCCTTTCAATAATAGCCTCTTCGAGTTGATTCGTAACATCGGTATTAGTGGCATTACCGCTACCGTACAAGTGCCCAAAGAATACGTTTTGCTGAACCGGATGGCCACGTTGCTGCTGGGGATCAGTACAACTTTGGCACCAAAACTGAATCCGCTGGATGTAGTGCGGCCCTATGTTCAAAAGTTTGTTTTGGGTGATCGTGGAGACTTGATTTCATTTGTCACTCGCCTCCTTCGGGATACGGTAGCTGATACTTTGCAGCTACCAGGTGAGTTGCAGCGGGTGTTGAGGCAAACCCGTCGCGGACAGTTAGATATTGGTTCTGTGGATACCCGACAAGGAAGTCGATTGATATATCTTGGGTTGCGACAATTGAGTCTTACTTTGCTGCTAATTGCTACTGGTGCATTGACTTATGTATTCTACCAAGACGGGGAAGTATTAATAGCTCAAATTGCAGCTGGAGCCTCTGCTTTATTGCTATTCTTTATTTGGAGGAGCACCCGCGCTGGCAACAAACTATACAGAAACAATAGCCGATGATACTTGCACAAGCTGTTCTGCTGGTAATTGATATGCAGAAAGGATCTTTTACGTCTGCAACTCCACGATACGATACAGAAGGTGTGGTAGACAGGATCAATACTATTGCTGCTTGCTTGCGAACTGCAGGGAGGCCTGTTTTTTATATTCAACATGATGGTAGCCAGCAGAATGATTTTCTACCGGGCTCTTTCGATTGGGAAATATTGGATGGGTTAACAGTAAGAGAAGAAGATCTAAGGATAGCTAAAACGGCAAATGATTGTTTTTATCAATCTTCATTAGCGCAACGACTGAAGAAAACGGGGTCCACTCACTTACTGATTACAGGTTGTGCTACAGATTTCTGTGTCACCGCCACTGTGCAATCTGCCTTGGCTAAGGATTATGAGTTGACAGCTATTAGTGATGCCCACACTACTGCCGATCGTGCGCACCTGCCAGCAGAAAAAATCATTGAACATTACAATTGGATTTGGCAGAATATGTTGCCCACCAAGGGGAGTTTGAGGGTAATCAGTACTTCCGAATTGCTAGGCTAACCTATTCGAATACCATTCCGATAAATTCTGCGACACAGGCGGGTTTTTCCTCTCCATGTATCTCAAAGGTGAGTTCCAGCTTTAGTTTCGCTCCATTAGGTACAGCTTCCATTCCGATCAGTCTTACCCGCCCGCGGACTTGTGCATCTACACGTACTGGATTGATAAAACGTACCCGGTCAAGCCCATAGTTCAGTCCCATCTTGACACTGCCAATCTGATAGGTGTCATAGACAAATTTAGAGGCTAAAGAGAGCACCAAGAATCCATGAGCAATTGTGCCTCCAAAAGGTGAAAGTTGTGCTGCTTTTTCAGGCTCAGTGTGTATCCACTGATGATCCTCGGTGACCTGCGCAAAGGTGTTGATTCGTTCCTGGTCAATGGTAACCCAAGGACTGATGCCCAATTCTTTATCGAGATAAGGAGCTAGATCCTGAAGAGTTGGTACGGTGGTAGAGTAGGGCGCTTGGGAATGATCTGAAGACATGTCTGCTAGATTTGATCGGTGGGCAGCTAAAATCGCTTGTGCTAAAGTAGGAAATGTTGAGGGGAAGAGGAGGATTGAATTGTGGAAGAGGATGGTTAGGAGGGAGGGAGGCTTTGGGGTATACCGCCTGCGGCGGGCCCACCCTCTCCTAGTCCAGACATGACCACCAATCACTCCCGTGATTAGCAGCATGGAGTTCACATCCTAAGCAATGACAATTCATCACTTAGGCCAACAAAACTCTATAACGAGCAAAAACCAAGGGAATTAACGCTGATCGATTCGCATGCTGAGCTCTAGCCTGAGGTGTTCTGGACGGAACACTGCGAGGGAGTTATCTATGATTGAGAGGTTTTCTTTACGCTCAAACCAAAAATAAGAAAAACAAATTAAATAAAAAAAATAAAATATTTTAAATCTGTCCAACAAAAAAGCGCCTGAGGCTAACCCCAGGCGCGATAAAGAGGACACCCCTGTGTCCTAGTCTAAAACCCTATTATACTCCATTACTCTTTGATCACCTTTTGGGTGAATAGTTCTTGGCCATTTGCTGTAAAGCCTCGAAGTATGTACAAGCCAGAAGGAAGATGGCTAGCCTCTACTCGATTTAGCGTGCTACCGTATCGCGCAGGTTGTTGCACGACGGGGCGTCCACGCATATCGTATAGGTGAATGAACTCCATCTGCTGGCCGGTATACTCTACTGTGAGATTGTTACGGAATGGGTTGGGGTAGAGCAGTGGCTCTACATCTTCAAGGATATTGTCTGTACTTGTAGTTACACAGTCTGGATGGTCTTCAGGTAAGACAGTTAGTAGTAGTTGACGTACAGAATCACAACCATTACTAGCTTCATAGGTATCGGTGTAGGTGCCGCTTTGCATGTAACCGTCATACTCCTCGCCATCACAAATGGTGAGTTCAACGGTAGTTTCAATAGGGGCACCGCAATAAGGGATGATTTCAAGCTCTCCATCTGGAGCAAAAGGGTTAGACCAACGAGCGTCGGTGTACACATTCACTCCCGACAGAGTAGCCAGGAAGGCAACTAAGGCGTTCTTTTCTGTTTGAGTCAGCCCTAGGTTCTGTCCCTGCCCTCCTGGCCCTCCTATCAGGCGTGGGTCTAAGTTTGGGTTAATAGCTGGGTTGAAATTAATGTTATCGTAATGATTGATCACCGTCATTAGATCAGGCATACTTCCATCGTGCATAAATGGTCCATTCGGTACTCCTGCAGGGTTCAATAAATCACGAAGAGAAGGTGCCCGAGTGTTGGTGAGATCGGTAGCAGTGGGATCACCTGCTACTCCGATCACACCGTTGTTCATTGTATTTGGGTCTATATCAAAAGTAGGGGGACGGTGGCAGCCAGCACAGCCGGCACCACCAGTTCCAGGAGGAGTCTGGAATAACATCTTACCCTGGTTCTCAAGGGGCGTAAAGTTGGGAAACGGTTGATTGGGATTACCCTGAGTTGCGGCTAAGCCTGCATCATATTTTGAGTCGAAAGATTGAATACTGCGAATGAATTGCGCCAATGCCAATTGCATTTTTAACTCCGTTATTTCTGGCGATCCATAGACAAAAGTGAATAGCTCCTGGTAGTAAGAGATGTCACTTAACTTGGTAATTAAGGAATCAATTCCAGGATCACCTTCGGTGCCGCTGAACCCCATTTCCACGTGGTCTTGAATTGGACGAGTCGATTGGTCTTCCAGAGACACTGCTCGCTCATCCCAAAAGAAACGATTCTCATCAGCAAAGCGAGCGTTGATTAGCCGCATAGAGTGGCGCCCAGTTAACCCACCGTTTAGGCCTACACTCAATTGACGGTCGTCGCCAAAGGCAAATTCTTGCTTATGACAGTGCGCGCAAGCCACTGCGTTATTAGCGGATAGATTAACGTCGTAAAATAGTACACGGCCCAACGTAGCACCGGCATCCGAAATCGGATTGGCCATTGGAGTGTTGTCTCTGTCTACATAGAGTGGAATGTCTTGATCCGAATAGTTAAATAGTTCGTTGAGGTCTATCGTGCCGTTCAGACCAACGAGTGCTAATACCAATGCAAGGCTATAGAGTAATGTTTGTTTCATTCTATCCGGTGGTTTTTGTTTTTACGCCTATCTTCGATGTTCCTATCTTGGCTTTCAATCGTAAAGACCAAGAGGATCCTAGAACACCTACCTCGAATTCTCATTTTTTTAAAAAAATCTCCGTGAGCGAACAATCTCTATGTGAGGAAAAGGTATTTACTAGCGTTTTTCGCTCCTATGCGAAGACACTGCACCACTATCTTTTCTATCAAACTGGAGATGATGCATTGGCTCATGATTTGACGCAAGAGGCTTTTACACGGCTGTGGAAAAATTGCCAGTCTGTTCTTTTCAATACGGCCCAAGGTTATGTCTTTACGATTGCTAAGAACCTACTCCGCAACCGACACCAGCACCAAAAGGTGGTTTTGCAGCATCGGCAAAGTATTCGTGAAGAAGAGCACGAGCATGACCCACAATTTCTTCTCGAGGAAAAAGAGCTAGCAGAACGTTTACAGCAGGCGATTGCCAACCTTCCTGAAAAACAACGCGTCGTTTTTCTGATGAGTAGAATTGACAAGATGACTTATCGAGAAATTGCCGAAGCACTGGATATCAGTAGGCAAGCGGTAGAAAAGCGTATTTATAATGCCTTGGATACGCTAAGAAAGGTGACCGATAAGATAAAATAATGCCCTAGGTAGGAGATCGTCGTGTTGGGCGGTCTTTATAGTAAGCAGATGCGCTAAAACTGCGCATCGTAGTTATCACCGAACCGAAAATAAAATCATGAAGAATGATGAACGCTTACACAAATGGGTAAATGATGAATTGTCTGAGGACGAGCTCAAAGAGTTCCGTCAAAGACCTGAGTATGCCTCTTTGGAACGGCTTCGTCGTAGCTTAGCGCATTTGGAAGCGCCAGCTCTACGAGAAGAAGAAATGCTAAAAGCTATTCTGAGTGCGCCAAAGCAGCAGGCTCGTAGAGTACGCTTAGGCGGGCGTCGCCTAATGCTTTACGCAGCGGCAGCCGTGGGCTTACTACTACTAGCGTGGGTGTTTTTGCTACAACCATCATCTATCCGTCAATTTGCAACTTTACCTAAAGAGCACCTGGAAGTGCAACTACCAGATGAGTCACAAGTGATACTTAATGCCGAAAGCCAATTGGCGTATCATGTGAAAGATTGGACAGAGAATCGAGTGCTGGAGTTGGAAGGTGAGGCTTACTTT
Organism: uncultured Lewinella sp.; assembly: GCA_913057725.1. Lineage (GTDB taxonomy): Bacteria > Bacteroidota > Bacteroidia > Chitinophagales > Saprospiraceae > Lewinella. The sequence continues at coordinate 10,410 of CAJXOS010000025.1, read as the reverse complement.
GACGTGGCGCACGGAAGCTCTTTCTTAGTGCAAACGACAACCGGTGCCGTGGAGGTCTTAGGTACTCAGTTTAATGTTCGAAGTCGCAATGGTGATTTGGAAGTGAGCTGTTATACCGGCCGCGTGGCGGTGGTAGGAACACAAGCAAATGTCGAGACTATCATTGATGCAGGACAAGCGATACGATTAAATGCGGATGGAACAGCTCTTCGTTGGGAAGTTTCTCAAGACCAAAGAGAAGAGCACCTCTTGGATAGTATGCGGACCAGCTTAGAACAAGTACAGCTTAGTCGGGTCTTGCAAGAGATGGAACGGCAATTTGGTGTTACATTTAAAACGAATAATGTAGATACTACTCGGGTACTGTCCACAGAATTTCCGAACGATAATTTAGACGTGGCATTGCAACTCGTATTTACATCTTTACGTATCCGCTATGAAATTAAATCGCCAACGCAAGTAAATCTTTTTCAGGAAGCAGAGTAAACAATGATTGGAAGGGCTAGGGTAGTATTGGTTGTTTGTGGGCTTTTGTTCAGCAGCGCATCGTTGCTTGGGCAAGCGTACACTGTCGATTTTGAGAACCTTAGCCTGAAAGCAGCAGTCCAGCAACTTGAAAACCAATACGGTTTGTCCTTTTCCTATGAAGAGTCGGTGCTGCAAAGAGAACGGGTCACCCTGAAAATGCAAACGGATGATCTAAATGAGTTGCTCCAGCAACTATTGTCCAATGCTCCCTTGACATATGATCTTATTGAAGGCCGGTATGTTACGATCTACCCGAAAGAAGAGGTAACAGTAGCTGAACCTGTCCATTACTTCTGTGGCCAAGTTGTTGATAGTTTAAGCAATACCCCATTGGGGTTCGCTAATGCATATTTGCTAAGGTCACAGCAGGGTAGCGGCACCGATGAGAAAGGTTTTTTTGCCTTTAGCGCAGCAGCAGGGTTAGATGATACTTTGGTGGTCAGCTATGTTGGTTATCAAGAACAGCGAATTGCAGTTGGGGATTATTTGCAAGCAAATTGTCCAAAAATTACCTTGCCGTTTTTGGTGTACGGTGAGAACCTAGTTGTAGTTACAGACTACTTAACTCAAGGAATTGATCTAGCCAATCAGGGCTTCGGTACTAGTGTGCAGCCCGAAGCGCTGCCTGCCTTACCTGGCCAGGTGGAACCCGATGTATTGCAGAGCCTTCAATTTTTGCCGGGCGTTTCAAGCCCGGATGGCTCAGTAGCAAATATCCATGTCCGAGGTAGTACGCCTGATCAAAACCTGGTGATGTGGGAAGACATTCCCATCTATCATACAGCGCACTATTTTGGAAGTATTTCGGCTTTCAACCCTTTCGTTGTTGACAACATTAATGTATTCCGAGGTGGTTTTGATGCTGATTATGGCGGCCGTATTGCCGGGATAATTGACATGAAAACAAATGCCTTAGGAGAACCGGGATTATCAGGCGGATTTGGGAGTAACTTATATACTGCTTTTGGTCAGGCCAAAGTGGTCAGTGATAACCAACGGCATGGTGGCCGCATTTCCCTTAGAAGGGCATTGACGGATATTGGTCAGGCACCATTTTTCTCACAGCTTCGCTTTCGCAATCAGCAACAAATCTTGCAGGGCAATTTTACGCCCAATAGCTTGCCTACGGGCGTAACGGTAACTGACGACTTCAACTTTTGGGATACCCAATTGAAGTATAGTCTTGCTCCTTCGGATAAGGATCAGATCCATATCGCTGGAATATTTGCCGAAAACCAATTCAAGAATGTAGTCGAAGATGCTATGCGAGAGCAGGCTCATCTTGATGATTTAGACTTGCAACATACTGGCGGCAAAGTAGCCTGGAGAAGAAAATGGAATGCTCAGTGGAGTACGAAGCTATTAGCGACGGCTACTAGTTTTGACTATGACTATTCCTTCGTTGTAGATTTCTGGGATGCTGAACGACGGGATGGCGGTGGACGCCGAGACAACGAAATTTCAGAAAGACAGGTGCGAGCTACAGCCCTTTATGAAGCCCGTAACCAAGGACGATTTCGCTTTGGTTATCAGCTTACCAACTACGAAAATGGCTTCTTGATTCTGGAGCGTGATGAAGAAGTGGATGTGGCCAATCAAAGTGGTGGTTTGAGTACAAATCTGCACACATTACTAGGTTCGTATAGCACGGCCCGACACAAGCGCACAGGTGTTCATGCGGGGGTAAGAGCAAATTACTATTCCGGTGATGGGCAAGTTTATTGGGAACCAAGGTTCCAATTTTGGCATCAGATCAACGAGGCTTGGCGGATGCAAATAGTTGCTGGAAGATATCACCAGTTCTTAAGTCAGTTGGTAGAATTCAAGGGCGCGAATTTTGGAATTAGTAGTCCAATATGGGTTTTGGCAGATGAACGAAAGGTGTCTGTTTTATCTTCTACACAAGTTCAGGCTGGCTTCATATATCAACAAGACGGATGGTTAGCCGATATTCAGGTGTACAGTAAGCGTAGTAGCGGCCTTACGGCGCTTAGCATAGGCCTCGTTCCTGGTCCTCAACAGGGCTTCAATTTGGGCGAAGCACAAGTGGCAGGTCTCGATATATTGGTAAAAAAACGTTGGGGTGGCTTCAGTACATGGTTGAGTTATTCCTTAAGTGAAGTGAACTATAAATTCGACAGCTTTTTTGACACGAACTTCAATGCGTCTTTTGATCAACGGCACCAATTCAAATGGGCTAACGTATGGCAAAGAAACGATTGGACCTTTTCCCTAGGTTGGCAGTGGAGCTCAGGACTGCCCTATTCTCTCATGCGTGATTTCCGTTTGCGCCCCAATGATAATGGAGAGCTGAATATTGTTGATCCTATCTATTCTGCTTACAATGGACAACGACTTGACGGCATGCACCAGATGGATGCCTCAATCTTCTATCGTCTTCGTCCGAAAAAACAATCAGATTGGTCTGGTGCGATCGGTATTGCATTGATCAATATGTACGATCAGCGGAATGTTTATTCTCGGGAATATTACGTTGAAAACCCTCCGAATATGCCCCGACGTATCAATTTTGAGGAAAGTGAGAACGTTGGTTTTGTTCCTAATTTCATTTTTCGCGTAGAGTGGAAATAGCCCAGAATTGTTGGGCACTCACCCTGTTCTTGACAAAATTCAAATGTGTCGATTCATAACTATCTTGGCAACGGGTGCATGTAGACTGCATCAAAATTCTTAAATTACAGCAACTTCAAAGTGCTTCCAACCCTAAGGGACGCCGCGAAGCGCCTTGCCATTGTGAATTAGATTAGCAACTGAAAGTCGGCAAGTCGTTAATTCCCCTAAGCATTTAAGAATATTAGCAACACATCACGACACCTTCCATTTATGGAAAGGCTAGTATGATATATGCCACATTATTTGATTTAAACACCTTACAAAAAGAGTATACAATGAAAAGGAGGAATTTTCTTGCTACTGCAGGTACGGTTGGTATTGCTACAACTGTTGCTGGTGGTACTGTAGTATCTTCTGCGTATTCTAGTATTAACGCTACTGTTCTTCTTCAGGAGTTTCAACCTGAAGTGAAGGCCGTTTATGAGAACTTCAGCTCTCAGGTACAAGTTAACAAGGAGGATATGGGACTGGACAACGATCACGCTGCCAGCATCGTCTTGCCTACTCGTATCATTAGTCAAAAGCCGAGCAACATTGTTTACAAGAACCGTTCAGGCCAGTACGTTACTTTGTCCGTAGCGAATGGAAAGGAGCGTATCCGAATTTCTAATTCTCTGTAGTAACGAATACACGTTCGTGCCTAAAAAAATAAAGGCGCTTTGTGAATCTCACAAAGCGCCTTTTCTTATTCAACCTCTGGTAATCTTACTTCAAGAAACCCAGGCTTTTTTCTACAAAGGCAGTTAGTTCACCGCCCTTGAGCATGTTCTGATTCAGCAATGCCAACTTGTATAGGTAATCAGCCACCTCTTGCTGGTCATCACCCTCGGTACTAACTAGCTTGTCTGCTACCAGTGGATGGTTGCCATTAACAACGACTTTGAAGTCATCTGGTAATGCACCCAAGTCCATTCCTTGCATGGCTTGCATCTCTTTCATTCGGCGCATAAATTCCGGACGTACAATCTGCACTGGTTGGTCTTCTGGAGACAAGGCCTTTACCTCGATGGTTTTACCCTCCCCTGCTACAGTGCCGAAAATTGTCTTTACGCTTTCCGTTTGCTCTTCACTCAAGACGGATTCTTTGGTCTCATCCGTTTGTACGAGGTTATCCACGGTATCCGAATCGATGCGAACGAAAGTGAGTTTATCCTCTTTCTGTTCCAACACCTGAATGAAGTGGTTGTCGATGATGTGATCTAGTAGCAATACATCGTAACCTTGCTTCTTGGCGGCAGAGATAGCAGCATCTTGCGAGGCAGGATCATTGGCATAGATGATAACGGTACGCTCGTACTTGTCCTTCTGCGTAGCTTCGATCTTTTCGCGATACTCAGCAACGGTGGCCGTCTCTTCATCTACGTTTTTCAGTAAAACAAACTTGGTTGCTTTATCGTAAAACTTCTCGTCCGAGATCATGCCGTACTTGACGAATACGCTCAGGTCGTTCCACTTCTCTTCGTAAGCCTCACGGTCTTTCTTGAAGAGTTCATTCAGCTTGTCTGCTACCTTCTTGGTGATGTAAGAGTTGATCTTCTTCACGTTCTGGTCGGCCTGCAAGTAGGAACGAGATACGTTTAGCGGGATGTCTGGTGAGTCAATTACACCGTGCAGCAAGGTTAGGAATTCAGGTACGATTTCCTTTACCTCGTCGGTAACGTATACTTGGTTAGAATACAGTTGAATCTTGTTCTTCTGTACCTCAAACGCATTGTTCAATTTCGGGAAGTAGAGAATCCCCGTCAAATTGAATGGATAGTCAATGTTGAGGTGAATCCAGAACATCGGCGGCGCGCTAAACGGGTAGAGCGTCTGGTAGAAGTTCTTGTAATCCTCATCGGATAGTTCGCTAGGCGATTTCTTCCAGATCGGATCTTTATCATTAATGATATTCGGAACTTCAGTCTCCTTGGTTTCAGCATCCTCGCCTTCGCCAATCGTCTCGTATTCCTTGCGCATTCCAAACTGGATAGGAACCGGCAAGAACTTACAGTACTTGTCTAGTAGTTCCTGAATACGGCTATCCTCCAGATATTCGACGCTATCCTCAGATACATGCAATACGATATCTGTACCGCGTTCTGCTTTATCATTGTCAGCCAACTCATAGGAAGGGTCGCCTTCGCAAGACCAGGTTACACCTTGTGAGCCGTCCTTGTAAGATTTGGTCACTGCTTCTACCTTGTCCGCCACCATAAAGGCAGAGTAGAAACCAAGACCAAAGTGGCCAATGATGTTGGCCTCATCCTTGTATTTTTCCAAGAAGTCAGCGGCGCTGGAGAAAGCCACCTGGTTTAGGTACTTTTCTACTTCTTCTTCGGTCATGCCGATACCGCGATCGCGGATGGTAAGCGTCTTGTTCTCCTTGTCAACTAGGATTTCGATGGTTAGATCACCAAGTTCGCCAGTAGGTTCACCTTTAGCGGCTAGGGTCTTTAGTTTAGTGGTTGCGTCCACTGCGTTGGAAATCAGTTCCCGCAGGAAGATCTCCTGGTCAGAATACAGGAACTGCTTGATAATCGGGAAGATGTTCTCCGTCTGTACAGCAATGTTACCTTTCTTCATATGTATAGATGTAGCGTTTTTACAAATGAAATCACGCTCTAGGGGTGGCAAAGGTTGTGCCAGTAGTGAATAGAGCTGCCAAATTGACAAATGAATAAGAATTGGGTGTAAAATCGACAGGAATAGAGGCGGCGGCCTGCCAATGGGCTTCTTCGGTGCCCTTATTTTGCACAACTTGCTGATTGTGCTTACTTTGATTAGACAAAACTGGACCTTTGTCCTTTTCAATTAATTGCCAAGGTCAAAATTTTATCAATGGACACTACGTATACTGAGTTCTTCAAATTAGCTACTAAGCATTCTAATTTTGTTGATAGCGACGCCTTTAACTCCTTGCAGATAGGAACACCTTTTGGCCAGTCAATTCCATCGTTGCAACATGTAAAACGAGAAGGGGAAGTAGTGTTTTTTGGTAAAGATGTGCCATCAGTAACGGTTACAGAACCGACTATTTTACCGCTTCACATCAAGGATCCGATTTTTCTGAACTATACTCAGCTTGACTTAAATCTTACCTCGAAAAATCATCCGCACATAGGGGCAACACCACTTTGGCCCACAAAGGCGTTTTGGCTGGATACAGAAAAGGTAGAGACTGCAATCGTGGACGGTAAGATTACTTATCCTTTAACTAATGGTGCAGAATACCTTTTACCCGTGGATATGAGCCATTTTAGTATTCGATGTGGCAAACAAGGCGTTGCCAGTAGCGATACTTGGATTCAGTTAAAGTCGGAAACTGGATTCAGGGACTTGTTGACATTAGATCGGCAAGGTTTTGTGGAGATTGATCTTAGGAATGAGCCTGAAGGGCGCTATGAGTTGGAGGTGAGTTGGGGAGATGATAAAGAGGTAGAAACGTACTCCTTTCTGGCTTTTCATAATCCTCCTAGTACGCCTGCGCTAGCTTTTCTTAGTTTTGATGTATCCGGAAATTTGCTATCTAACAATGGTTTTGCTTTATCGAAACCTACCATCGAACTTACCTTTGAAGCCCGATCAGTATTCTGGAAATACAATGTAATATACCGATCCTTAAAAGATGACACCTCTATCCAGGAGAAAGTGGAGTGGAGCGGTACGGGCGCGTCGCCGGCTGGAGTTGAGTTTCAGGCAGAGGAGCGGAAGGTAGAAAATGGAAATACCGTTGACGTGTTTAAGTCAAATCAACCTTTGCCTTTACAAGAGCGGTATAATTACTATGCTTCGCTTAGGATGGATGATATGCCTGAGCATCCCATGCAATTGCCTTGGCCCAGTTCGGAACATATCCGTCCTGTACAGTCTCCGATAGGGGAAACGGTATTCTTGGCAGAGATGTTTGTCTATGTTTAAGGACTACTCTCCAATCAGCACATTGGGTACCCCTAATGTGATGGTTCCTCCGTGGGCAGTCTCACTTCCCATGTAGGCAGCGGGTAAGCCTCCTATCAATACGGTAGCTGAACCCGAAACGATAGTATCTGGCGGTCCTACACAAACGCACATGTCTGTTACCCGAGCTGCGGGTAAACCACCGATGAGTACAGTGGGTTCGCCTGGTCCTGTAATGGGGCCGCCCACGTGCGGAATTATGCCATCTACCATCGGGCAGGTATGCATCATTGTTAAAGTTGCTGCTGGTGGCATTGTATCTGTTTTTTGACTGCTTAGTTAATCATGATCATTGCTGCACTGAGCGACATCTCCCCATCGGCACTGAGCGACATTTCACCACCACCCGAAGCGCTCATGGCGGCTTCCCCAGAAATGCTTACCTCTAAGCCTGATATGCTCAGATTTGCCTCGGCAGAAATGTTCGCAGTACTTTCGGAAGAGATTGTAACCCCCGCTGTACCTGAGATTGCTACTTCTCCGTCGGCATTAATGTTGATATTACTGGGGCTCTGCAAGGAAATGCCGGAAGGCGTAAGCTCTATTTTGTTGGCGTTTTGATCTTCAATGGTAATCCCCTGGTCTTCATCCGTAAGGGTGATTTTGTTTCCGCCTGGCGTACTGATGGTAGTTACTTTCTTCTCGTCATTGAATTCGACGGTGAGCAAGCTTCTAGTGACAATAGCTTTGATCGGGTTTCCCTCCGCGGGTTGGTAAGCAGGTGCCCGTCCACTACTGTATAAACTGCCCAGGATCACGGGATAGCGAGGGTCAGCATCCAAGAAACCGAGGGCTACTTCATCGCCGATTTCGGGCACAAAAAACTGACCTGCATTGCTAGTGGCGTAGGGCTGAAGCCAACGAGCCCATACCAATCCAGGCCCATCCGCAGTACTGAACATGGGCACTTCCACCTGGATGCGATTCTCCCCCGCGGGGTCTTCTGTTATTTTCTTGACTACGCCATTTTGCATTCCCCGGATACCTGGTAGTAGCCCTGCGGCAGCGGCAGCGGAGATATCATGTGCTTTGGCGTACCAGGAAGGATCAAGGCCGATTTCCAGCGTGGACCACCATTCTCCATCTGAGATGAGATGGTCAACTGCGGAAACATAGGCTGTGCCGTCAAAATGGCTGCCTACACCATCGAGTTCGATCAGCGTGTCGGGCGCAAAGTCCGCTTTCCCGAATAGTTTAACGGTTCCCCTAATCTTTGCCAATCGGGATTTTAAGAGTTGGGCATCGGCCCAGGTGCTTAAGTCTTCTGTTGTTAACGGTGCCGTTGATTGGAGCTGAAAAGAGGAGGGCGCCGTTACTTTGGCCAGCTTTTCGCCACTTAGGTTACCCTGGTTCGGTACACTTGGAGCAGCAGCACTAGCTTGAACATTCTGCTGATTTTTATAGTCCCAGGCTTGTGCGTCCACGGCACCTAGCTGAGTGCTGGCATCCATATTTAAATCAATTGCCACAATGTCCTCGCCTAAGGTGAATTTTCCCACGGATGACCCTGATCCTGGTTTGCGGATAGTTATCTTGTTGTTGGCATTCACCACTACCATTCCGTTGGTTTCTGCGCGGGCAATCGCAAAATCCCAATCGGTCGAGTAGTACTGCACAATTTGCGGGAAAGTGTTGCTTGTGTTGCTTACATCAGCGTCTAAACCATTATCGTTAATAAGGGTGGTCAGGGCGTCGCTATCCCTCTTGTCTGCAAAGACCCGATTCTTGGAGCCAATCGTCATTTTTACGGCTTTGTCTCGACATTCAAGCCTGATCTCTGGGGTGTTTCCATTGCCTATCCGCATGTTTTGGGCGGTAATGATTCCCTTAAAGATGGTTTGGGGCTTAAGGCCAAATCCTGCTCTGATCTCTATGTCTTGGCCCGGAGTAAGAATATTACTTATGCGCTGCTGGGGCTTCTTTTTTTGTAGCATTGAGTTGTCCATTAGACTAAGCTGGGCAACTGCCACCTGATTGACACCTTTGTGTACTTTGATGTCTGTTATTTCATGAGATTCATCTAATGGACTCCCTTCAATAAGTACTTGGATAGTAATTAGGGCTCTATCTGTATTATCAGCCATGAAATGGTGTTTTTTGGATGCGATTTGTAAGATGACTTATGCTTACTTAGACTCAAGATAGGAAAAGGCGAGCTCCATACTTTCTATGAGTACATCGTTTTGTAGGGAGTCCATGTTGGATAATTCCCATTTGACGGGCCAGGCATTGTGCAAGGCCCAGGTCTTTATTGCAGATGGATTACTGCCGGGCTTATCTTCTGGTTTTAACAATTCAATTTGAACAGTTAATGGCGTGAATTCGAAATTTTTGACAGCGTTTTCAACCCACTTTTGCAAGTCAGAATCCGTCAGAAGGCCTCTTTTTAGTACTACGTTGGTATAACTATAGTTGGTAGGCAATTTATGTTGATACTCCAAAAGCCCGCCTTCGGTAACCGTTTCAGTAGAATTACTGACCCCCAATCCAGTCACCTCTTTGAAACTGGTTTCCCCGTTTTTGCCCTGACCACTCAGGTTCATGAATGAAACTTTGAAGTAGAAACTAGTTGGTGGGTAATAGATAGGATCCATAAAGGAAGTGTTTGATATTGATTGACGAGGTCTGATTCAGCTTCGACACTTAGGGGTTATTCTCATTTTTGATCATTAAGGTTTCATAAGCAATCTCAATCGTATCAATTGCCGCTTCGTTCCCATCTGATTTTAGGTCTGTACTTGTGATTTTAGTTGGCCAGGCATTGAGTAATACCCAAACCATAGTAGGCTTACCTTTTTCATTGAGTAACTGGATGGTGACGGTTTCACGTCCCTTCTCAATGGTATTCAGTTTGATCTGCTTGAACCAATCATAGTAGGTGTTGTCTCCCACAAAGACACCACGCTTCATGGTGACATTGCCTACTTTTTTGACGCCGGGCATCTTGATTGCGGAGTGAACCTTGCTGTCGCCGTGGCGATATTCTATGATTTGGGCCTCTGTATCGAGACCAGATACTTCCGCGAAGCTTATGGTTGTTTTGCCCCAAGTGACCTTGAAGTAAAACTTGGGCATGGGCCATATGGCGTTTTCTTGTTTTCCGGTTTTATCTGCCATGATATGGATTAGTTTTGTTAGGAGTGTTTAAGGAAAAATGATTAGCAAGGAATAAACATCTCGCTTGCGGCTTCCGCCTGGATGCTATGAACATAGCAGTTGTTTCGCTTTGTTTACAACCTCCAAGCCGAAAATCGAAAAGTAATTGTTAGGCCAAATGGTAATTCTATTAATGTAAGGCTTGCTGTTCAA